>JAJYPG010000383.1 GCA_021795535.1 Planctomycetota bacterium | reverse complement strand
AACTTTATGAAAGATGTTTTTCCGAGTTTATAATGGGCTGGGCGCTTCGTTTCAAAGATCAAAAAATCCCCAGCGCGGCGAAGCCGCAACTAAAATGTCACGTGGAGTCGCGGAGTTCGCGGAAAGCAGACCACGACAACGGATTCACAATGAGGCAACGGTAAACGGAGGACGGGGATTTCACCACCACGACACGATTGATATTAAAAGAATTGGACAATATGGATTCGGCATGATGCAACACTCGTGGACGGGGCGTGCATGGTTTACAATATATGCAATGAGAAACAAGCCCACGCACCAGCGAATCGGCAAAATACGCCACAAGCCAACGAAATCGTCGGCTGATGCGTCAGTCCACGCCACAGCCCCTTCAGGCAAACAATGCAGTGACCGCATGGCAGATGCCTCGGCAAAGGGTGCGGTTCTGGAAGATTCACAAGTGGCGTTGGCATCGCCTGCGGAGAATAATGAGGAAGGGATGGAACGCCATGCTTTTGCCATAAGGCATGACTTGCAAAAGAGACTGGATTTATATCTGCGCGATCGGTTGGCGAATCACTCGCGTGCCATGCTTCAAAAATTGATTAAATCGGGTGCCATAGAGGTCAATGGCCGGGTGGCCAGGGCCAGCACCATGTTGCGCAGTGGCGATACGGTGGTGGTGGAATTGCCGCCTGCGCCGGTACGAGAAGCTTTGCCCGAAGATATACCGTTGAATATTGTTTATGAGGATGATCAGTTCATGGCCCTTAACAAACAGGCGGATTTGCTGGTGCATCCGGCCCGCGGCCATTGGACTGGTACACTGATCAATGGACTGGTGCATCATGCCCGGCGGACGGCCGGAACGCTTTCCACCGGCTCGGATCCCTGGCGTCCAGGAATTATTCACCGCCTGGATCGAAATACCACGGGTCTGATTTTAATTGCCAAAACGGACGAAGCCCATTGGCGGCTCGCGGGCCAGTTTGAACGGCGGACCATTCACAAAACCTATATGGCGGTGGTGCATGGCAACCCATCATTGGATAGCGATTTAATTGATGCTCCGCTGGGTGTTGATCCCAAAGATCGCGAACGATACGCGGTGCGGAAAGATGGAGAGGGCCGTCCGGCGCAGACCATCTACCGTGTGCTGGAGCGATTTGGTCGGTTCTGTCTGATGGAACTTTCGCCCAAAACAGGCCGAACTCACCAGTTGCGCGTTCATTTAAGTTTTATCGGTCATCCGATAGTCGGAGATCGCCTGTATGGCGGCAGAGAGGTTTCCGCGTTTGATATTACCCAAAAGGCCAAGGCAAGCCATGAATCGCTGATTCAGCGGCAGGCTCTTCATGCGTTCCGCCTGCAGTTTGTACATCCCACCCGGTTTAATAGAATGATTCTGGAAGCTCCGCTTCCCGCGGATATGAATGAATTATTGAGCTTTTTACGGCCTATAAACCGATGATAAAAGGCGGGAGGTATGCGGATTGACCCCTTCGTCGGACTGATTTGGGCCATGGAAACAGAAGCCCCTGACGCTGATCGTCCGCACTGTATTGCAGTGCGGACGCTTCGTGTCAGTCTGGAGAGCTTGGTAAACCGGAAAATGAAGACCGGTAACGATGGACACCACGAGGACTATAAATTATGGTGGAAGCACAAACGCTCGAACAATGTATGGCCATTCTGGGCTATCGCTTTGCCAATCCTGCTCGTCTCAATACGGCGCTGACTCACTCCTCTTGTGCCGCCGAACGGTGCAATTCCAATGAAAGACTTGAATTTTTAGGTGATTCCGTTCTGGGACTGGTGATCTGCCACCAGGTTTTTGATCAGTTTCCCCAGCGGCTGGAAGGCGAATTGACGATTCTTAAATCCGCGGTGGTCAGTCGCAAGACCTGTGCCGCAATCAGCAATGAAATAGGATTGACGGCTCTTATTTCCGTGGGACCGGGAATGGACAAAAATGGCCATCTGCCGCACAGCCTCGCCGCAGGCGTATTTGAGTCGGTGGTGGGGGCAATTTATCTGGATGGCGGGTTTGAAGAAGCTAAAAAATTTATTCTGCGCACCACCGAACCATGGATCGAGCGGTATGCGTCGAGTATGCACCATCAGAATTTCAAGTCGGTACTTCAGCAGCATACCCAGCGAAGTTACGGCTGCACCCCGGTCTACGAGGTTATGGGGGAAAGCGGACCCGACCATGAGAAATCATTCCATATCCGCGTACAGGTGGCGGGCCGCGTTTTTGAACCGGCATGGGGCCAGACCAAAAAACAGGCCGAACAGCAGGCGGCTCTGCATGCCCTGCGGGAACTGGAAGTGATCGCGGAATTGGGTTTTATTGCGGCCACAGACTCACCCGCACCCGCGAACCCCGTCCATGAATAGTTCCTCTTGAGGTAATCACGCCCGCCATGGATCGGCAGTTGTATAAACCATTGCTTTGCCATTGCGATTTTTTATCGGGCAATTCCTGCGCGACAGGCCGCGTCTCCTTGGTATTGCGCCCCATCTATGAGGGGAGGCGCCAGTGATACAGATGAGACGATGCAGGCGAGACGCCTGCGGCACAGGCGGGTCGGTGTACCGCAGGCATCTTGCCTGCTTGAGTAGAAAACTGGCTTGCCCTTTGGGATATCTCATCAATAGCCACGCGGCAATAGGGTACAGCCCCCTGTGCCTTCGCTTCCGCGACGGAAGCAGCCTCCGTTTTCGCGCGAATCAGGAAGTTGTTTCGGACGTGTACCTAAACTCAAAGAGCCGTTCAGCAGCAATTTTGCCAATCCTGACATAAATAGGGCACACCCCAACGCGCTGTTCCGCATCGCCTTGCATTTCGGAAAAATGTGCGAGTCATTTCTTAAGTGTCCGCTCTACGAACCACGTCTACCCTGATTTTTCCGAATTTGGATAATAGGCATGCATGAGAAGCAGGCCATTATT
>JAJYPG010000382.1 GCA_021795535.1 Planctomycetota bacterium | reverse complement strand
GCGGAACGGTTTCATAATGGGAGAACTCTATGGAAAAGCTGCCTTGGCCGCTGGTCGCACTGCGCAATTGATTATCATATTGGCCCAATTCTGAAAGCGGTGCCATGGCATGAATCACGGCCATTGCGCCGGGTAATAGATCGGTGGCATTCACGCGTCCGCGGCGGCCATTGAGATCACCGGTCACGCTGCCCAAGTGCGACTCCGGCACCACTACTTCCAGTGAAACCATGGGTTCGAGCAGCATGGGGCGGGCTTTTTGCATGGCGGCTAAAAACGCATATTTTCCCGCAATACGAAACGCGATATCCTTGGAATCCACTGGATGGGTTTTACCATCGTAAAGCGTGACCCGGACATCCTGCACGGGATACCCCCCAATTGGCCCATGCTCCAGGGCGTCACGAATTCCCTTTTCCGCCGATGCAATAAATGGCCCGGAAATGGCACCGCCAAAGACTTCGTTGACGAATTCAAAGCCTTTGCCATGTTCCAGCGGCTCAATTCTCAAATAGACTTCACCAAATTGGCCTGCGCCACCGGACTGCTTTTTGTGCCGGTAATGACCTTCCGCGCGGGTGGTAATGGTTTCGCGGTAGGCGATGCGCGGTGGGGCGGCGGTAACATCCAGATTGAAACGGTTTTTCATTTTTTCCAGCATCACGCGCAGATGCAGATCACC
Source organism: Planctomycetota bacterium (assembly GCA_021795535.1). Next base: position 2,259 of record JAJYPG010000382.1, on the reverse strand, counting down.
CAAGCCATGAATAATGAGTTCATGGGTTTGTGGATCATGTGAGGTGCGAAATGTCGGATCTTCTTCGGTAAGCTTGAATAGTGCGGAGGAAATCTTGACTTCATCGCCGCGGGATTTTGGCGCAACGGCCATGGAAAACATCGGCGCCGGATAGCGCGGCAATATGGCGCGGAGGTTGTTTAGCGCGGCTGGCGCATGGACAATATCATTGACGTGCAGATCATCAAGCTTGGCGACGGCGACGATATCCCCGGCGTACGCAACAGGAGATTCCGGGTGATCTCGCCCCTCAAGTTTTAGCACATGTCCCGCCCGGTGCGTTTTCTTGTCGTTGCCATAGACAAATGCGGTATTGGCATCGAGTTTGCCCTGTAATATCCGCATCATGCAGAGTTTCCCAACGTAGGGGTCCGTGGTGACCTTAAAAACCTGTGCCAGCAGGGGTGCCGCGGGATCCGGCTGAATTTCCAACGTTTCGGTTAGCTCCGGATTTTTAGCATTTTGGCGTTCCAGGCGTTTCATCCGGCCGGACACGGGAGATGGAGCTTCTTCCACGAGGATATGCAGCAGGTCATCAATTCCAACTTCATGTTTGGCGGAGGTAAAAAGAATCGGCACGACATGGCCGGCATTCATCGCCTTGATAAAGCAGGATCGCAGTTCCGCCGGCTCGACTTTTTTACCGGCCAGATATTCTTCAAGTCGGGTGTCGTCCATTTCCACAACGGCTTCGATCATTTCCGCGTGGATCGCCTGAGCGTGGCCAAAATCGGTGCTTCCGGCGTCATGGTCGAAGCAGTCCACGACATCAGTTCCGCCACCGCTGGGGAGGTTGATACAATGTAATGCGGTGCCAAATGTGGTTTTCAATTGTGCCAGCACGCCGGCCAAATCTGTGGCGACGTCGATCTTGTTGACCACGATCATGCGTGCGAGGCCGAGTTCGCCGGCGGCGTGAAAAAGCCGCCGGGTATTATATTCCACGCCTTGCAAAGCATTAACGACAATGACGGCTGTTTCCACCGCGGGCATTGCCGCGAGAGCGTGGCCAATAAAGTCCGGGTAACCTGGCGTGTCAATAAGATTAATTTCCCGATTGTGATAGGTGGCAAACATGACGGTGGAATTGGTTGAATGTTTGTGCCGCCGCGCTTCGGGTTCAAAATCTGAAACGGTGTTGGCTTCTTCAATGGAACCCATGCGGGTAATGACACCGCAGCGATGTGCAACCGCTTCCGCCAGTGTGGTTTTTCCAGAGCCGCTGTGACCGATTAGGACAATGTTCCGAATGTCCGCCGGTCGATACTCATTTAAACCCGCAGTGATACCCATGTTCCGCTCCTCGTGTAAAACGTTAATTATGGATTATCTCGTGGCGGCAGCAAGTCCAGTGGTATATCGGTATGCAAGGCCAGCGATTCATACAGCCGTTCGAGCTTCTCGCCGGTTACTTCCCAGGTAAAGTGCGATTGCACGAGCGTTCTGGCGTTTTGCCCCATGGAGTTGAGGATTTCATGGTTGCCCAACAACTCGGAAACAGATGTTACAAAGGCCGCCATATCGCCATGTTCAATAATCACTCCGGCCTGATGTTCTTCAACTTCATCAAAGTGGCATTCGCGCGTGATCACCACAGGCAGGCCGGCAGCCATGGCTTCGGTAATCGCCGGTGATGAACTTGCCTGATGGGCCGGCAGAATAAAGACATCTGAATCCACCAGCGTCCGCCATTTCGCCAGGCCGGCAAGCTCCCCGGTCCAGACAACATGCCCGGTTAAATTATGCTTTTTGATCAGGTCGTTGAGCGTGTCGATATAGGGCTTGTCACCTGTGCCGGCGATTACCAGCAGCACGTCCGGTTGTGCTTTGAGAACTGCGGCCCAGTGCGGAAGCAGGCGTTCAAGGCCACTTTTGGGCTCAATTCGCCCGAGAAATAAAGCCAATGGACGATCCGGTTTTCCAAGTTTGGATTGAATTTCATTGCGCCACGAACCGCGACCGGGCAGATTTTCACACACGGTGGCTGGAATACCATTGCCGATAATCGTGTTTTTCTGACCTGTCAGCGCGGGAGAAAGTTTTATTTCTGAAATGTTCAGACATTGAATGGCGGCGGCATGATGCAGCATGGCCGAATCACGCAGCAACCAGTTAATGGATTGTTTCAGCCGTCCGCCGTTTTTCGGAACATCCGACTCAAGCTGCCCATGCGGCGCGAGGATATAGGGAATCTTGGCCTGTCGTGCGGCGGTTGCGGCG
>JAJYPG010000381.1 GCA_021795535.1 Planctomycetota bacterium | reverse complement strand
CAGGTGTGCTGACCAGCGGACCGCATCGAATTGTGGTAAAAGCGGTTGATGCCGCCGGGAACGAGGCCTACGCATCCGTGCTCGTAACAGTGCATTGATGCGGCAATTTTGATACTTTGGAGTTGAGTCGTGCATTATCCGCATAAAGTCAGCAATCGTAAGCGCGTTCGTAAAATTGGCTTTCGCGCCAGGATGAAAACCAAAAAGGGCCGGCAGTTGATGAACCGCAAACGCCGCATCGGCCGCAGCGTCAACGTGGTATGATATTGCTCTATGAGCGATACCGCATCCACCCGCCGCCCTAACCGTCTCATTGATTCCCGCAGTCCGTATTTACTGCAGCATGCGTACAATCCTGTGGATTGGTACCCATGGTGCAGCGAGGCATTGGAATTATCCCGCACCCGCGGCGTGCCGATATTTCTTTCCATCGGCTACTCTGCCTGCCACTGGTGCCACGTCATGGAGCGGGAAGTCTTTGAAAATTCACAAATAGCCCAGTACATGAACGCCCATTTTGTTAATATCAAGGTCGATCGGGAAGAACGCCCCGATCTTGATGAACTCTATATGCTTGCCACACAAATAACCACCGGCTCCGGTGGCTGGCCAATGAGCGTTTGGCTTACGCCCGATCTCAAAGCCTTTTACGCCGGAACATATTTTCCGCCCGAAGATCAATATGGTCGCCCCGGCTTTCCCTCGGTACTTTCCGCCATCAGCGCGGCCTGGCACAATAAACGCGATCAAGTGCTCCAGCAGGCCAACCATATTGCTCAAAGCATCACCGAGCATCTCAATAGGACCGGCAATACGGATATGGCCATTGATTTTCCGGGATGGCGTGCCGCCGCGCTGGAAGAATGCGACAAACGCATGGATTTAACCTGGGGCGGCTTCCGCGGTGCCCCAAAATTTCCGCCGCACCAGACACTGCTTTTATGGATTGTCCTGCTGGAACAGCAGGCGGCAGGATCGATGCCACCAGCAACAATTCTCTCCAGTGATTCAGCCGCACAAATTCGTTCCTGGCTTACGCTTACGCTGGATCAAATGGCAGCGGGCGGTATTTACGATCAACTCGCCGGTGGGTTTGCACGTTACAGCACCGATGAACAATGGCTGGTTCCGCATTTTGAAAAAATGCTCTATGACAATGCTCAACTTGCCCTTATTTACACCCGGGCAGGCGCGCTGCTCAACCGCCCCGATTACACGCATATCGCCAGAGAAACCCTGGATTTCTGGCTCCGTGACATGACCGCGCCGGATGGCCTGTTTTTCAGCAGTCTCGATGCGGACAGCCAAGGCGAAGAGGGAAAATTTTATATTTGGGATTGGCAGGAGATTTTAACCGCAATTCCAGATCAATCTGATCGACAATTGGCTTGCGAATACTGGGACTTTTCACCGGAAGGAAATTGGGAAGGCCATAATATCGCCCGCGTCAGGGCAGATGTTTCCCAACTCGCGGCGCGGTTTGGCACGATACCTGAGTTGGTGCAGCGGCGTTTGCGGGATATAAAAGCCCATTTGCTGGCCATTCGGTCGGCGCGGATTAGGCCGCATTGCGATGATAAAATTCTCGCCGACTGGAATGGCCTGATGATTCAGGCTTTAGCGCAGGCGGCCACGCTGATGAGTGAACCGCGCTATTACCAGGTGGCCGATCGGGCGGCCTCCGCAATTCTTGCTGTTCATCGCAATGCCGCAGGTCAGCTCTTGCACGTCAGCCGTCTGGGGCAGGCTGATATTCCGGCATTTCTCGAGGATGAGGCCTGTTTCGGCTTGGGCGCGTGGAATCTTGCGGTCGCGGCAAAACAATTTGCGCCCCAGAATGCCAACGCATGGGTGCAAGTGGCCCGGCAAGCCGCACAAAATATTTCCGATCATTTTTATCAGCCGTTGACCGGTAGATTTTACATCTCCAGCGACCGCCACGAGCAACTTTTTGTCCGCGTTCCCAGTGGCAGTGACAACGCCGTTCCATCCGCCGCCGCCATGGCCATGAGCTTGATGTTGAAAACCGATATTGCAACGCCCGATACCGCTTATGCCGCCCTCGTAGCGCGCGGCCTGGCCGGTCTTGCCCCGCTGATTCAACAATATCCCATCGCCTTTTCGTCGCTCTTATCGGCGCTCGCGGAGCATCCTCAAAGTGCATTTATGTTCGCGACACCATGAGTACTGTCTGGCGACTGGTTCGATTATTTGTCTTTCGACAGTATTGCGCTTGGAAACATTTAAGAAATCGATTCGGATTGGTCGATAAAATACATCCGGTGGCGCGTTCTAAACAGGATAAAACAATGGCCGAGAGGCAACTTGATCTATTCACGTTTCTAAAAGATCCGATTAAAGATCCAATTTCGGAAGCCAAGCCTCCGCGCATTGCTGATCCGTCCGTGCGTCGAAAATCCGCAGACCGCGGGAAAATGGCAACTTACACCCTGCTCTCGGAGGTGCCATTTCGTGAACATCATCGCTTTTACGACCAATTAGTGGCGGAAATGAAAGCGCATTATGGCATTTCAATTCGTAAATGGCGTTCGAGCATGAGTGGCGTGGCGTACGAATTGCATTACAACAATGGCGATGTCCGCCGCATGATCTCGGCCCCGCGTCCGCGGTCTCCGGTGAGCGTCTGTATTTTCATGCACGAGGTCGGTCATCATGCGGTTGGTTTCAAAAAATTCCGGCCGCGCTGTCTGGAAGAATATCATGTCTGGCAATGGGCCTTCGAGCAGATGCGCAAACGCGCCATTCCTGTGGACCGTCGCGTGGAGCGGCATTATCGCCGCAGTATGTACCATTACGTTCGCCTGGCTAAAAAACGGGGCCTCAAAGTTTTGCCGCCGGTTTTGGAACAATTTCAAACCTGGCCCGGATAAGCGACGTTCGCAACTTCACGCAATAAATGTCTTGCTTTTCTTTCCGCTTAA
>JAJYPG010000005.1 GCA_021795535.1 Planctomycetota bacterium | reverse complement strand
AGCTCAGTTGGGAGAGCGTCTCGATGGCATCGAGAAGGTCAGGGGTTCGAGTCCCCTTGCCTCCAATGGGTTCCAAGGCCGGCAGCCATCAAGGCGTGCCGGCCTTTTTTAATGGGATGGTACAAGGACGACGCGGTGGCGTTATGGCATCAGCATTTCGACGCGATTAATTTCGATGCACATCCGCCGCGCTATTTTTTGGGCATATCCAGAATTTCCTGCACCAGCACTTCGTAATCCGCGGCACCAGCACAGTTGGGAGCATATTCAAAAATGCTCTGGTTAAAGCTTGGTGCTTCCGCCAAACGAATGTTGCGGCGAATTTGCGTCTGAAAAATCATGGCATCGGACCAGGGGCGGCCAGCGCCGCGCGAACCGGCCAGGAACTGTTCCACCTCGCTGGTGACCTCGCCGGTCAGGCGCGGCGCCGATTCATACTGGCAAAACAAAATGCCCGAAATGCGCAGTGCCGGATTAAGTTGCTCCTGCACCAGCGAACAGGTTTCCAGCAGCCGCGCCATGCCTTGCAGGGCTAAAAAATGGGCCTGCATCGGAATAATAACTTCCTGCGCCAGGCACAGAGAATTAAGTGTCAGCAGACCCAGACTTGGCGGACAGTCAATAATCAGGAAATCCGCATCCACCTTGCCGGCTTCCACAGCGGTTCTAAGCCGCAGTTCCCGCTCTGGTTCATTTACCAATTCCACCTCGGCTCCGGCGAGATCAGAGGTGGAAGGCACCACGGAAAGATAATCATTCACCTGGTACATGGCTTCAGCGATGTCGCAGCGTCGAACGAGCACATCATAAATACTCTGTTTAATTTTTTCGGGTTCAATTCCCAAGTGAAAGGAAAGGTTTCCCTGTGGGTCCATATCCATCAGAATGGTTTTTTTTCGCAGTGCGGCAAGTCCCGCACCCAGGTTTACCGCAGTAGTGGTCTTGCCCACGCCGCCCTTTTGATTGAATAGCGCAATTGTTCTCATGCCGGGAAGTTTAAGCGCAAGCAGGAAGCAATTCCAATCTCTATTGATGTCGGGTTTATTCGGCCCCCTCATTACTTATTGCGATTCCCTGCGATTGCCTTCCCCCGCTTCCACACTCCGATTAAGCTGGAAATAGGAAAGCGGCGGTTCCCGGCGAAACGCTGTGGCTTCATGGTGTGTCTGCGGGCCATCCAAAAGATGATGCTTTACACACGCAATTCCGGTACAATAAAACCATTGAACGCCCGGCAATTGGATGCCGGGCAAGAGCCATGACATTGGAAGTCGAGGGTCGCAATGGCCACGAAGGCATCACCCAGGCATTTGCGTGTATTGCGTATGAGCCTGGTACCATTGGGTTGGGTTGCGTGGATTTTTGTGGCGCTGGCGCTGCTTTCATTCCATGTTTCTGATCCCACCTATCTAGCCAGCTCCCCAACCTATTACGCCACGCAGGCGCACGCCCAGAACTGGTGCGGCCCGGTGGGTGCCACCATTGCCTTTCTTTTGATGAATTATGTCGGACCCGGCGTGTGGGTTGCCGTCATCATGCTATGCTGCACGCTCTTCGTGTGGACGATTGGCGGCAATGTAACCCAGATGGCCTTTCGCCTGCTCGGCGGAGCGGTGCTGGTGGCCGTGGGCAGCGGGCTGGCGGCCATGTTTGACATTGGCCAGCAATTGCCGGAGGGGGCGGGCGGACTTTTGGGTATGGGCATCGGCCACTTTTTAACCATCAAATTTTCCCACGTTGGTTCCATGCTGCTTCTGCTGCTGGGCCTGATTATCGGCCTGCTTCTAGCGGCGGATGAAATTATTCTGGTTATGCCGGTGTTGGCCGTGGGACTATGGGAACATCTGCCCCGCAAAAAAATCGCCAAAACATCCAACCAGGCCGCAGGTGCCGCAATGAATGGGCTTGGGGCCTTGGCCGCAATGGTAGCAGGGTGGTTTACCAAACGCCCGGCGAAAGGCAAAAGGAAGGGCGATAAACTTGATCCGATGCGGTCTTTGGTGAAAATGGCACCACGCCCGACGGAACCCACCCCCACCGCCATTACGCCAGCCCCAGTTGGGGCCCTTGCGCTTTCACCGGTGATGACGACGGAAAGCATAACTCCCGATGCCAATATCACCGAAGGGGAAGAATCCGAACCCGCCCGGCCTGAGCCAGTGGTGCGTCGTCCGCGGACCACATTGGAACCGATGCTGCCATTTAAGGCCCCACCTCCGCACAAGCAGGACCTGGGCAATTATCGTCTGCCCGACCTGGAACTGCTAACCGAACCTGAACCATCGAATTCTGATGGCCAGGAACAACGTGTTCGCGAGAAGGCCCGCGTACTGGAAGATGCTCTGCACAACTTCGGTGTGGCGGCAAAGGTTGTCGCCATAGATACCGGTCCGGTTGTCACATTGTATGAACTGGAACTGGATCCGGGAGTGAAAAGCTCCGCAGTGGTCCGGCTTTCCAAGGATATTTCCCGCGCTCTGATGAGTCCGCCCGTGCGCTGCATAGACAATATTATGGGCAAGTCCACCATGGGCATTGAGGTGCCCAATCTGGATCGCGACCAGGTGCGGCTGAAGGAACTGATGCAGCTGGGGCATCAATCGATGGCGCAGATGGCGCTGCCGATGTGCCTGGGGAAGGATGTTTCAGGCAATCCGCTGATTGATGACCTGGCAAAAATGCCCCATCTGCTTATCGCCGGCACCACCGGTTCTGGAAAATCCGTCTGCATTAACTCCATCGTTATGACGCTGCTGCTGACCCAGCGGCCAGACCATGTGAAGTTGATCATGATAGATCCCAAAATGGTGGAAATGCAGGATTATCGCAATATTCCCCATCTTATGACGCCCATTATTGATGATATGGACAAGGCGGAAAGCGTTCTGGAATGGGCCACGCAGAAAATGGATGAACGCTATGAAACCCTGGCCACGGGCGGCGTTCGCCACATTCGCGAGTACAACAAACTGACCCGCGCTGAGATCATTGAAAAATTTGAACCCCTCACTCCGGAAGAGGAAGCTCGTCTGCCGTTCCACTTACCCTATATTGTCATCATCATTGATGAACTGGCTGACTTGATGATGACCAGCAAAGAGGTGGAAGGCCACATTGTGCGAATTGCCCAGAAGGCCCGCGCTGTCGGTATTCACCTTATTCTGGCCACGCAGCGCCCGGAGGCCCAGGTTGTTACCGGCCTGATTAAATCCAACATGCCTGGCCGCATCTGCTTCCAGGTGCGCGCCCGCATTGATTCGCGCATTATGCTTGACCAGTCCGGTGGAGAACTGCTTCTGGGCCAGGGCGATATGCTGATGCTTAAACCGACCGGCGGTAATCTGATGCGCGGCCAGGGAACGTATGTGGATGACTCGGAAATAAAAAAAGTCTGCGGATTCCTGCGGGAAATTGCCCAGCCGGAATACCATCCGGAACTTTTGCAGATTGGCTCACCCGCTGGCCTTAGTGAAGCGGACAAAGACCCCATGTTTGACGATGCGGTAAAAATTATCATTGAATCCCGCCGCGGGTCCGTAAGCCTGTTGCAGCATCGGCTGGCCATTGGCTATTCGCGTGCCAGCCGCCTGGTGGATCAGATGCGCGCCGCGGGAATTGTCGGGGCCTACAAGGGCAGTCAGGCCAGCGACGTGTTGATTACCATGGAAGACTGGGAATCGATCAAGGCCGCCAGCAATGCCGCAGCGCGTGAAGAGGCGGAACAAGCCGAACGCCAAAGCCACACCACCGTGCCGGATGACGAACATTCCGCCGAGAAGGCGGACTGACCAGGTGGCTGGTCATAACGTTATTGCGATACCCCCTCTTTTTTGCCACTTATTTGTTATAGCCAACTCGGACTTCCCCGGCTCAAAGAGATGGCTTTTGATTCTTTTCACCTCGCGGGCTCGCTGTCTGGCGCAGGCCGAAGGTGAAAAAAAATGCGGCGGCGATGGGCTGACACGCCTTTAGTAACTTACGGTTTGACCTGCGAATGTTAAGACCTTGCGGCCATATTTTTTTTATCGTGCGATGGGTCAGCCGGCGCATTTCACTTGTTCCATGTGCGCGAAGCCGACGACAAATTCTTTGTGGGCGGGGAAGGAAAATGGCTTTGTGCGTTTCCATCCATGGGTTGGCGGCGATAAATGCCGGAAATTCCCGTTCAAACCGCGCGTATAACGGCAGCCAAAAACCGCAGAATTCCTCAGTGGTCAAGGCGTCAGTAGCCTGTTGGGACAATAAGGTATAAATGTCATAAATCAAGGGAAATTCGCGGGTGGCGTCCGCGAGATCTCTCTGATTGTGGCGTATATGCATTAGTTCAGGAGAGATAAAATTATGGGTGTAGGAATTAAGCGCTGGGGCCAGCAGATGCTCCTCCAATGCCAGTCCTTCGGCTATTCGGAGGACTTCCGCAGTGGGGTTTTCCATTAGCCGTTCGTATGACACCACAACCATCGAACGGCACAATGTATCCTGCACGGCCCGAACAGTGCATTCCAACCAGAGCACTAACCCGGTAGCGTATTTGATACCGGAAGAAACCATGAGCGATTCCGCCACGCTCTGCGGGTTACGCAATGCTAGGACATAGCGATCGGCGCAACCGATTCTCCGAAATACATCCTGCCAGAAAAACAGCAGCCGGCTGGTACGCGGATCCTTAAAGGCCCATATCGGATCAGCCTCGAGCCGCTGCTGGAGCAATTCCACCGCTCGCCTTTTTGTTTCGGGATAAGATGGCGATAATTCAATATTTTCTCGTGAAAGTACTGGCCATTCAATATGCCGCCCCGCTAATTCAAGAAGCCGGACATTAATTTCTTGCGTGGGAATGTCTTCCCAAAAACCGGTTGGATTATCAAGGCCTGGTTTCACAAGTTCATCTCCCAGAACCGCCCCCATAACCGGCAACGCCCGCGTAATGGCGCTGGTCCCACTGCGCGGTGCGCCCAGAACGGTAATTACTGTACCCATTCCCACCATACACCCCCGGAGTTATAGGTCTTTCGATTGCCTGGCCACGAATGCCGCAGTCATTATTGCCCTGCTGCACACTGTAACACGTATCAGAACCCGTAAGGTTGCAAACAGTACGGATTTGGATGCGCGAGACCGGGCTAACAGGATCTGATAAAATACGATCTTGTGTAACTCGTCAGGGCATTGTGCGTTTTTCATGGTAAGACGTGTAATCAGAGATAAAGTATGAATACATTATCATCAAAATATATATTTCTGGCTCTGGCGACCAGCATCAGTTTTGGCTTGGTAGGTTGTAACACCTATTTTGCGGGCCACAGATGGCGCGGTGTTGGTGTGGTCGTCGCGGCTCCGCCACCACGGCCGCGGCATCCTTACCCATATGAGTATTATTATGCCCCGGCTTATCAGGCCTATTATTGTTACTACCCCAACTATGGATGGGTGTATCAACCCGGCCCCCCACCGCCAAACGCAGTTTTCTGGAACGGGCCGGTACCATATTTAGGACCACCTGGACCTCCGACGGGAGTATATTTCTATTTCGACCAGGTGCGGCATGTTTATTATTATCGTGGCGGAGACGGTCATTGGATGTACTACCATGGCTTGCCGCCGCTCCATGCTCGTTTTTGGAATGGTTTGCGTCCAAGACTAATGCCGGAACCTCCACGTGGCGCACCGCGACAATACGCACCAAGACGCTATGACCAGAATCATTAGAAAGCAGCGCGGAGTATTCAGTTGAGGACCGATACGGGGCGCAAGTAGTTTTATGATTCGGCACCTTATCCATTCCGGCCAAAAAGGCCGAAGATCAGAGGGGGCAAAACACCTGCGGTTAATGCCCGGTTTTAACCCGCCCACGACTGGCCGGTTTTGCCCGCCCGCGGGCAGGGCAGAATCACAAAATTGAAAGGTGCCATCCCAAACGCAGTCCGCGGGAAGGCCCGCGGTACAGTCTGAACAGGGGGAAAAATAGCTGTCTGTGTAATTCAGAAAAGCGATTGCGCTGGGCGCGGCGGCGGCGACAATAATGTTTGGCGGCGCAGTTGTAATTTTATCTAAAGCAAGCACAGCCATTTTGCGATGGCATCCAGTTGCCGGTCGTTGGTGAGATTTGCCGCGTTGTCGAGTTGATTGTCGGACAAGAGCTGCCAGATTTCCGACGCCATCTTTGTCTCGATGGCCGCTGCAATGAAAAAGTATTTCGGCCGCAGATTAATCTTTGCGAATCCCGCCTCAATGCGGAGAAGAGCGGTTCGGGCCGTCTTCCAGTGCTCATCTGCACCGGCCGGATCAATACCTCCCTTAAGCTCGCCTAAGGCGAGATAGGATTTCGGCAATTTACAGGTATCCTTGGAAATGGTCTCGTGATCGCAATCGAATAGGCATAGATCGATGTTATTTTTAATCAGGGGCACAGTTATATTGTACAGAAGTACGCGCGGTTTTTTGCCTCGTCGCCAAGCAAGTCCGTTGAGGTGAATCTCAATATCGGCATCCTCCGATTGGACCTGGGCCCATGAGTTCGTTTTGGAATGAAGCCAATAATACTGTTGATTTGCCAGCCTTAAAGAGGAAATAATCGCGCGCGAGAGCTTACGCTGAGCCAGGGCACCGGCAATATTTCGCATAGAGCCGCCGAGAGTATCGCCTTTAGTCAGCAGGAAGCGGAACACCAACTCCTCTACAAAATGATCGCCCGCAGGCTCCAAGAAGTTTCTTACCAGACTGAGTATTGCAGTCTGTTTGTCATCTTCCTGTAGATGGCCAACGGCCTTATCCGAAAGGCCAGAGGCGGTAAGCATTGCTGAGCGAATTTCCGGCATACTGAGTAGTTGACCCGCCGTTGCGGCTTCGCTTGCGCGAAGCTTCAATGTGCGAGCATCCGCTATCAGCGGAGTTGCCTTTCGGCTCTTCTCAAGCGCCATTTGGACGAAACCGGCTCTAATTGCCGCATAAGGCGTAATCAGATCGGCGACTGACTTCAGGTGTCGAAACGCAGTTGCTGGCAACGTACTATTCCTTTTGCCAAATATAAATACACTTGCGAAGCTCATCCCGCCCGTGGTGGCCCATTTGTTGACTGCTGTTGCCCTTCCCCGTCGGCAAGACCATAATTTCTTCAACGCGCAGCCCCATATTTTCGGCCATGGAAGAAAGAATAAGGTCAACTGAAATACTTGCCCCGGCGTAGCGTACGTTGTCGTTGACCATCATCAGTCGGCCACCTGGCTTGAGCAAGCGGGCACATTCATAAATCACACAAGCCATCTCATAAAAATATCCCCGGACCATCCTTGGAATTCCATTGTTATTAAGCGTTCCCATATCCTTCTGAAGGTCCAGGTAATGCAAAATTGCCTGCAGCAGCTCCTGCCCGTCGGCGATCGCAAGGGTGGGTTGCCAGCGCGGATTTATCGTCAGGAGCGATTTTAATTTGTTTTCGACGGTGCATGTCAACATGGTCTGGCGAAGCGCGGAAAGCTCCTGCTCGCCAATCCCCAGAATGGCAGCTTCAAGGGCATACGTTCGGGTGTAGTCATAACGGTTACAATAAGGCGGGGATGTAATAATTGCTTCATAGGAGATTGGGGCAAGCGTGGGAAGGATTTCGAGACACGAGCCGTGGTGAAGCTTAATCGAACCAGGGTCCATAGGCTTGTGAAATAGATCAGTTGACGGTGCCGTCACGGCGAGGTCCGAAACTATCTCCTTTAATTTCGACGCCATTGCATCCTTGAAGGAAAGTATCACTCCCTTGTCGAATGGTTTCTTACCCTGGCGGCGGTTGGACCTGAAATCCCACCGCAGATATTGGCCATCCTTACGGGTAAAACTTATGGATTCCAGAACGCACAGAAGCGCAAATTCAAGAATGGCCGCGACCGGTTGCGGCTCATTTTCCAGCGAGCCGAGGAACGATTCAATCTCGTTTTTTGTCTTGTCCGGGTAAGCGTCTTTGGTTATCCGAAGTTCGTGCAGTGGTTTGCGGTGTTTTGCGGTCTGCCAGGGCGCCTCGTCCGCCCAGCGAGCCAATGCGGCCACGTGCCGGGGCGTAAGTCCACCCTCAATTAATTGCCGGGTGGCAATGATTTTCTGACCTATCGGAAGCAGTTCAATACCTTCCGCGTGGATCCCGAGACAACTGGCGGCAAATAAAGTGGTGCCGCTGCCGGCGAATGGATCGAACACTGCCCCGGATGTTGTATTGGAGTGGCGTAGAAGATATTCGACCAGACTGGCCGAGAAACCTTCCTTGTATTTGTACCACCGGTAAACGGCCTTTGATTTATTTGCCTGAAAACTTACCACGCGCCGATCCAGCTTGTTTTCGGTGCGAATCTGGTTGGCGTATCGGGCTTTAAGCGAATTATCCAAAGCCTCTATTTTCTCAAGTTCCGCCGAATCAATTGTCACGGCGGGCCTTTCCGGCGCGGCCACGCTTTTATCTTGGTTGGGAGCGGTTTGCGTGACCACTAGGTCCGGGGAATAGATTAAAGATTGCAATGGCCTCATGCTGTCAGCCTCAGCCCGTTCACTTCACCACGGAACACGCCCGACTCTGGGCCGGATTGAACGAACAAATCCGCGATGACGTCCTTGGCATGCGCAGTATAACGCCGATGCGAACCTCTGTCAGTTGCGCTTAACAGGGTGCATAAAAATCAAGCTGCTGGCTGGCGGAATAATGCTGACCGGCTAACAGCGATGGAACCGATACGAGGGAAGTTCGCGAAGTACAGCGATCAGCAACACTTATTGTTATTGCGCCCGGCGGGAGTCGAACCCACAACCGTCCGCTTAGAAGGCGGATGCTCTATCCAGTTGAGCTACGAGCGCTTTTGCACCTTAAAATGTAAACGAAGCGGGGTATCAAAGCCAATGAGACGCAGTATATCTGATGAGGGTGTAGGCCCCCGCCGCGTGTACCGCCGTGGCCGAGGCCACAGTTCGGATAAAATTCATCCGCGTTTAATACGCCGACCATCTCGTGGTCCGCCATCGGCGGGCAGTCTTCGGAAGCAGGTATTGGCGTGGCCAGGGAAATAGCGCGAAAGAAAAAGGACATTTTCAGTGATAACGAATATGCAAAGCGTTTTCTGATGACACGTAAATCAGTGGAGTGAAGCGCAATAACAGGCTGATTTTATAATCCGCAGCCCTCCTGCCGCGGATCCATGGTTGTAGCGCTTTTATTTGCCACCCCCCTGCCGTTACAATATGGTCTGCGGGTTTGAATGCGCGGCGAACGCAACAGGTATATTATATATGTACATAACGGAGTATAAATATATGACAACGCATTACGGCGGGCTGTTTGTTGTGGAGGATCATTGAACACCGGGACGGAGCAACTTTCCACATCACTCTGTGTGGCACGCGTCGGCCTGGAAAAGGCGGGGATGGCGGCGGCCTTTTTGCGCAACGCCGGTGGCGGAGTGATGGACCTGATTGCCCATTTCTGGGACCGCCTGCCGCAAACTCCCCCACTGGCCCGAGATGACTTGCATTTACTGGTCGCATGGCAACCGATGGCGGAGCCAAGCATGGCCGTGGCCACCGAGGTGGATTTTTCACACGTTACCGGGGCGATGCTTTACGTGCCCAAAGCGCATCGTGCCGATGTACTAACGTTAAACGCCGAGGCGTCTGGGGCTTTCAGCACCTATCTTGCGGGCTGGGAACGGCTTTTTCGGGAAAAAGAGGAAGTTACGGAAAATGCCGACCAGCCCAAAATAGTAACCAAGGGGTATATTCCAATTAATTATATAACCGGCGCTGCCACCAGTGTTGAAGCGATGCTCCCCCATCTTCTGGCATTGGTGAACAAAAAGGCTCCCGCTCGAAAAACGGTAAACGTGGTGATGCTTCTGCCACCGGAAAATAAAGCCGAACGGTGCGAAAAAGTGCGCCCAGCACGAAATGGAGATGAGGCCTCGCTGAACCGTTGGCGTAAGTTGTACAACCAGGAGAGAGGCATTTTATTTGATGCGGACGTGGAGGCCTGGATCAGTTCGGGAAATGTTTTTGTTTATGAGCTGGATAAACAAATAGTCGCGGCGGCAAAATTTGATTTAACCCTGCCGAATATGATCGAAATTGGTGGCGTCTTTACTTTTCCGGAGTTCAGGCAACGCGGCATTGGGGCACAGTTGGTACACGATCTAGTCGCCAGAATTCGGTCCGCCAGCAAAAAGCCTTCATTGCAGGTGGATGTAACCAATGTGGCCGCACTTTCCATATATCAAAAAGCAGGCTGGCAAATTGCGGGAAATCTGGAACGGGTTTGGCTGACCGAGGCGTGACGAAGCGACCAATCCCCTATTGGAAATTTATTTCGGGTCTTTTATTTATTCAATGTTCCACGTGGAACATTGAATAAGGCTTTCATGCGAAGGATTATTTTCCAAGGAGAGAGCGAGGGATACATTCGCTCGTTGACATACCGATTTAATAACGGATGGGATAAGGAAATTTTCTCTTTATATTTGTTCGTTTTTGCACTTGCTTGACCCAAGACATGTTATCGCGGACAATGTTCCACGTGGAACATTGGTTTCACTTTTTTGGCTCATGGAGGTGCCGCAAATGTCTGGTAAGAACAAACCACGCCTGGGGCGAGGTCTTAATGCCCTGATCAACAGCCGCCCCGCCGGGGCTATCCGAAAGAAGTCCACTGACAATTCTATTGCGACTGTGGATGAAATTCTGTCCAGCGATAACACCATATCAGCCCCCCTGGCCACCATACTTCCCGGTGTTCGCGTGCAGGAAATTGAGATCGAACTGGTTGATGCCAGTCCAGATCAGCCACGTGAATCCATGAATCAGGTAGCACTGCAAGAACTTGCAAATTCCATTAAAGCCCACGGCATTCTACAACCGGTGCTACTAAAACCCATGGGTGAACGCTATCAGTTGTTGGCTGGGCACAGGCGAACCGAGGCAGCACGACTGGCTGGGCTGGCCACCATTCCTGCACTGGTCCGAACCGATTCCACAAATGAATCGCAAATTGAGTGGGCTTTAATTGAAAATATTCAGCGACAAGACCTTAATGCCATAGAACGAGCGAAAGCCTACCGTATTTACGTGGATCGCTTTCATTTTACCCACCAGCAGGCGGCGCAAAGGCTGGGGGAAGACCGCACAACAATATCCAACTATATGCGATTACTAGATTTACAGCCGTCCGTGCAGGATTTTGTGGCGGGGGGACAATTATCCGCAGGCCATGCCAAGGTGCTGGCAGGTGTGGAAGATTCAACCCGACAGATGCAATTGGCCGAATGGACCGTTCGTGATGGTCTAAGTGTTCGCAAACTCGAAGAGCTTTGCCGACAGGCGGAAATAAACCCCGTTACCACGGTGACGATCGACAGTGGGGGGCGGAAAGTGAAAAGCCCACACATCGTTGAGATGGAACAGGAGCTTTCGCGCAAATTGGGCACGAAATTACGCATTACACCCTCGCGGCGTAAGGGAACAGGGAAAATAGTCATTCAATATTTCTCGCTGGATGACTTTGACCGGATTGCCGAGAAATTGTCAGGTTGAGATGTCTAAACATAAAGATATATTAACTTTTAAATCTAAAGGCGGCCCGGTGGGGGGGGAGAGCCATCCACCGGCACCAGCGGCCACAAACATGCCCGCGGAGCCAATCGACCAGGCGCATTTGCAAACCGCTCCGGACACAACGCCACCTCCCCATCTTACCCCGTACGCAGACTCCGTTGCCTCTCCGCAATCTGCGGCCATGTCCGGGGCTGACACCGCGGCAACCACTGAAAATCCTCCCGCCACGGTCACACGCCAGACGGGAGATACCATTCTGGACTGGCTGGTAAAGACCTATCCACAGGCCAAACGCGGCACCTTGCGCCGCATGATTCAAGACCACGCCGTTGAGCTTAATGGCAAACCGGTCCGTTCGCTTAAACAACCGATCAAAGCCTCCGACCGCCCCATAGTAGGTGCGGCGAAGCAAAAGCAGCCACCATTCCGTGGCGGCCTGAAAATTCTGCATCAGGATGCGGATATTCTGATTATTCGTAAGCCGGCAGGTTTACTGACCGCCACAACCGAAGAAGAACCCCGTCCGACGGTTTTAGCGCTTTTGCAGGAGCGTATAGCCCGGAAAAATCAGAAGATGCAGGTGCATCTGGTACACCGTTTGGATCGCGACGCCTCGGGCCTTTTGGTTTTGGCTTGTGGGATTCGCCCGCTGGCAAATCTTAAAATGCAGTTTCGCCGCCACACCATTACGCGCGAATATGAACTGATTGTGCATGGTCTGCCACGGCCCGCCACAGGAAAACTTGAACATCGGCTGTTGGAAGTTCCAGGCGGGCGTGTGGCTGTGTGTGGTCCGACGGAGGGCAAGGCGGCGCTGCTGGATTATCAGGTTTTGGAAACTCGCGGCAAGCGCTCCCTGGTACGTTGTCGGCTTTTTACAGGAAGAAAGCATCAGATACGGGTACAGTTCTCCGCCATCGGCCATCCGCTGGTGGGGGATAAAGTTTACGGAACTCTCGCCGGTCGGCAGGGGGGTGAGGGACGGTTGGCGTTACACGCGATTCGTCTTTCATTTCGCCATCCACGCAGTAACCGCGAACTGGATTTTACCAGTTCCCTGCCAGATACCATTCGCGTTCAGCTTGGCAAATAACATCACCCGTCCGTCCTGGGCGTATGCGACGGAAAGACCCAATGAGAGGCCCAACAATCTCCACCGCAGCAGAATTCCAGATCGG
>JAJYPG010000380.1 GCA_021795535.1 Planctomycetota bacterium | reverse complement strand
TCTGCCGATGTTTTGGCCGCGCGCGAGATGGCGACCCCCGCGCGGGGGCTTGCGCCGTTTTGTACGCTTCAGGCGCGTGTAACCTGCCAGGTGGATGCGACGTCCGGAATGCTTATGAATATTAGGGAAATGGATCGCGTTCTGCGGCAGGTGGCGGTGCCTGTCCTGGTACAGGCCTATATGAACAGTTTTGGGCGTGATTTAACAGACAATATCCGCAGCGCATCAGACGCACTTGTGCCTATAAGGGCATTTGATCCCGCATTGCTTTTGCCCGATTTATTTGAACGACTGGTGCCACGGTTTTTGCCGCGGACGCTTTCCGGTCTTGGCCTTGGTTTAAGCCCATTTTATTTTCTATACATAGATCGGAAGGAACATCCCATGATCCGCATGACCCGGCGTTTTGAATTTTCCGCAGCCCATCGACTGCACAGCGATGCTCTTTCCGAACAGGAAAATATCGCCCTGTTCGGCAAATGCAACAACCTCAACGGACATGGACATAATTATGAACTGGAAGTAACCATTGGCGGGCGGGTGGATGCGGTGGCCGGAGAGTTAATGCCAACTCATACATTCCAGCACATTGTCAATGAGCGTATAATTCAAACATTTGATCACAAACACCTGAATCTGGATTGCCCGCAGTTCGCCCGGTTGAATCCGACTGTGGAAAATATCGCACAAATTATTTTTGACACACTGCGACCCGCGTTTGGCGATTCCGCACAATTGCTGGCCGTAAAAGTGTGGGAAACGCCAAAAACCTGGTGCGAGGTAACGGCGTAAACATGATTCTCCTCCCTTAAAAACGCCGGTGCCAACACGATGCCTCCCTCGCACGCAGCCACGGGAGTAATCCCGTGGCCCGTTCACCGCGAATTAAAAAGGTACCGTCCGCCTATTTGCCGTCATTCCTCGAGCTCTACTGATCAACTTTCTCCTGTTCGCCTGTTCTCGGCGCAGCCGCGGGAGTAATCCCGTGGCCCGCTCGACGCGAATTAAAAATGTACCGCCCGCCGCAGCAAACCGCCTTGTCATTGAACCAGTCCCGCGAATAATGATGGGTTCTTAATATCTTTAATTCTACATAATCGTCTCGTTGTGGTGGAAATAGTGGTTTAGTTGCGGCTGCGCCGCGCTATGGAGGGCGTCCAATCCCATATCGGGAAGTTATTTCGGGTCTGTTTCCAAATTGCTCTGCATTGCCAGCATGGCCGCTCCCACCACGCCGGCAGCATTGCCCAGTTCGGCGATGCGAATTTCCACCTCCGGTGCGGACATGTGCCAGTACTGTTCGGAAAAATAACGCTTCACCGGCTCCACAAGGAAATCACCAGCGCCGGACAAGCCGCCGGCCAGTACAATCATTTTTGGATCAAGCCAATGCGTTGCATTGACACATGCCAGTGCCAACATGCGACACATGTCATCCCATATCTCCAGTGCAAGCGTATCGCCACTGCGGGCTTCCTGTTCAATATCCCGGGCCGTGATCATGCCCTCACGTTCCAGAACGGTACGCAGCGTGGAATTGCGACGCCCATGCTCGCGTATCATCAAACGGGCACGGCGGCCCAGGCGGCTGGCCGCCGTATAAACCTCCAGACATCCCTTCTGGCCACAGCCACACGGTTCACCATCCGGAACAACAATGGTGTGGCCAATTTCTCCGGCCAGGTCATGCGCCCCGTTGACAATTCTGCCGTCATATACAAATCCCCCACCTACACCGGTGCCAAGTGTGATCATCAGAAAGTCCCGCACGCCGGCCTGGCGGCCGCTGCCGCCCCAGTATTCACCAAACGCGGCGCTGCGGGCATCGTTTTCCAGAATAGCGGGCTTGCCCAGTTCAATGCTTATTCGGTCACGTAACGGTATATTTTCCCAGCCGGGCAAATTGGCGCCGCACATGACCACTCCTTGCTTTCGCGAAAATGGCCCGGGCGATGCAATACCCACTGCGGTTACATCAGCAAGTGTTTTTTGCGCCTTCTTAAGTACGCCATGCACGGCCGCTACCATGTTGCTGATAACGGCTTCCGGTCCACGCCCCGTCACCACACTCACGATCGCCCGCACCTGACCGGACGGGGCGACCAGCCCCACTTTGATGTTGGTTCCACCAAGATCAATGCCTATATACAACCGTTCTGACTCTTGACCTGATTCCATGCGGAATATTCCTTGTAACTTCGTAAGGACCGGGCCGCGGGTTGACGTCTGCGAATCCGGGTCGCCGGAATGCCGCGAGCACAACCCGCGATTGGATTTAACGATTAAACATGGCAAGCCGACATCTGTAATCCATCAGCCGTTTACGCCCGCCATCCGCCGCAGAACGGTATGCAAAATACCGCCATTGCGGTAGTAATCCACCTCCACCGGCGTATCAATGCGGCAGGTCGTGGTGAATTCCACTTTTGTTCCATCAGTGCGCGTTGCGGTAACTTTTACATCCTGCCGCGGTTTAAGGTCCGCGGAAAGATGAATATCAAATATCTCCTGACCTGAAAGCCTGAGCTTTTCCGCGTTTTCACCGTTCTTGAATGTCAACGGCAAAACCCCCATGCCCACCAGATTGCTGCGGTGTATACGCTCAAAGCTCTCCGCAATCACGGCGCGAGCGCCAAGCAAAAAGGTTCCCTTCGCCGCCCAGTCGCGACTGGAACCCATGCCGTAATCCTTACCGGCCAGAATAATCAGCGTGGTGCCATGCTCTTTGTAGCGCATTGCCGCGTCAAAAATCGGCTTGATCTGCCCATCGGTGAAATCCCTGGTTACGCCGCCTTCGGTTCCGGGTGCGAGTTTGTTTTTTACCCGAATGTTGGCAAATGTTCCGCGGGTCATAACACGGTCGTTTCCGCGGCGGGCTCCGTAGCTGTTGAACATGACGGGTGTCACGCCGTTGTCGGTCAGGAATTTTCCCGCCGGTCCATCTTTCTTAATCG
>JAJYPG010000379.1 GCA_021795535.1 Planctomycetota bacterium | reverse complement strand
TTGATTTTGCCGCAGCTCTGGAACGTAACGACTGGGCCACCGCTGGACGTCTTATGTACGAATCGCATCAGAGCCTGCGCGACAATTATGGTGTAAGCTGTGATGAACTTGACGCCCTGGTGGAAATTGCCCGCGGGGTACCGGGTGTTTACGGTGCCCGCATGACCGGCGGCGGTTTTGGCGGATCGATTGTGGCGCTCGTGCCCAGTCAGGCGGTGAAGGCTCTGGAAGCCGCCGTTGACCGCCAGTATCCCGAGCGGACAAATCGGATAAGCACCTATTTTGTCACCGTTCCCGGCGCTGGAGCGCATGTTATTCAAGGCTGATCGGGCCACGCTGAATTCCCGGCGTTCCGGACGATGACCCGGTGTTGAAGCGGATGTTGGCAATTGTTTTTTCGCTCAGATTCCCAAAGTAGTCGCGTATGAAAGAATTTCTCGCACGTCTGGCCGAGGGCCAAACACTTTCTGAAGAACAGGCCCATGGTGCGCTTGAGCAGATTATGGCCGGACAGGCTGACCCGGCGCAGATTGGCGCGTTTCTTGCGTTATTGGCAGCACGCGAACCAACGGTGGAGGAATTGGTTGGTGCGGCGCGGGTCATGCGGAAAATGGCGGTCAAGGTTCATGCTCCGGACATGGTTATTGACACCTGTGGAGCCGGTGGCACCGGATCAAGATTATTCAATGTTTCCACTACCGCCGCCATTGTTGCCGCGGCCTGCAACGTTCCCGTGGCCAAGCATGGCAACAAGGCTGTTACCAGCCGCAGCGGATCTTCGGATGTGCTCAGTGAATTGGGCGTGGTGGTGGATGCCTCTCCCGAAGCTCAGGCGGCCTGTCTGGCCGGCGCCGGACTTTGTTTTTGTTTTGCGCCACGGCATCATCCGGCCATGGCCAATGTTGTTCATGTGCGGCAGACACTCGGGTTTGCCACCATTTTTAACTTAATGGGACCGCTGACCAATCCCGCTGGCGCTCGCCGCCAGCTTGCCGGTGTTCCGCGCCCCGCGCTAGTAGACAAAATGCTTCATGTGCTGGTTCGTTTGGGATCGCTGCGAACCATTGTCGTCTGCGGGACCGATCCGCAGGAGGGCTTTTTGTGCGAACTTTCCATTGGTGGTCCCAGTCGCGTCGGTATGTTTGATGGTCGTGAATCGCGCAGTTTTGATCTTGAACCGCGTGATGTGGGCCTCAAAACCACCTCCATGCAATCCTGCCGAGTCAATTCCGCCAGGGAATCCGCCGTTCTGGTAAAAGAAGTTCTGGCCGGAAAAAAGGGGGCACCGCGTGACTTGGTTCTGCTTAACTCGGGTGCCGCCCTGTGGGTGGGCCAAAGGGCGGAATCCATTCGCGAGGGGATTCGCCTCGCCGCCCAAGCCATCGACTCCGGCCGTGCCGCCCATACGCTCGATCTGCTTGTGACCATAAGTCACGGCAAGTCCACTTGAACCATCGCTTCCCTTGAGAAAATCGTGGGCGTTGACGAATCAGGCGCTGGCTTCGCGTTGGGCCATGATTTTGGAAATTGCGGCGCTGCGCGTTGATACATCCAGGGTGGAGAGAATATTTTCAACATGTTTTTCCACGGTGCGAGGGCTGATGAAAAGGTTTTTCGCGATTTCCCGGTTAGTCGCGCCGCGTAAAATAAGGGTTAATACCTCCGCCTGGCGTTCAGAAAAGCCCTGGCCCATTAGACTGGAAATATCCTCACTGGGTCGCGCAGGCCGCGCCAGAAGAATATAGCGATCAGCAGCCAGCGGGCGAAGCTCCAATTTTACTTTTAGCGGCACAATATCCAGTATCATTTTAACGGAACAGGCGACCACCGGGCGATTCCGCATAATTTCCGTCACCCAGTTGGAAACTAGCGGCGGCAGCGACACAGGAAGTTGTCCCGTGACGGAAAGCCGGAGTAGTTTGCATGCCTGCTGATTTGTGTGCCGGATGGTTCCGTCGGAATGCAGAATCACAATTCCCTGATCCAGAGCATCAAACATTTCAATGAATTCAGATATACGGCTGGATAATTCGTGGCTGTGGGTGGCACTTTCCCAAGCATGACTGACGTAGGGTTCCAAAGCTCCTAAAATAGCGCGGCCACGGTTTGCCTCCTTTTTGGTTCTCAGTCCCTTCAGCAGATCGGCTTTGGCCTGTTCCCACTCCAGTGGCGGCATCGGATGGGTTGTATCGGCCTGATACGGCTGGAGAGATCGGCCATTCGTCAGACTGACGGCGGTCCCATTGCGTCTGCCGCGCCCCCCGCGGACGTATCTTCCCACGGACACAGCCGACACATGGGCTTGTACCATAGTTTCAAGCAACATGAACAGATCGCGAGGATTCAGCGGCAACATAACACAACTATTTTGCAAGACCTTGCAGCCAAATTGTCCGGAAACCATTTGCTGGCAACCACTTCACTTTTCACCGACCGACTTCCAGTCATTATGTTAAAACATGCCAATATATGTCAATAAATTCTCCGCTCTGCCGGTTTATTATATAGCAAACGCCCGCAAGGTTGAAATCCCAACCCGAACACCCCTTGAGAAAATGTCGGAAGCCAAACTTGCCCCCTATCAGTTCCGACGCACCGACCGTTCACAATTGTCGGCGTTCGGTATGGTTTTCTGGATAGGTATCTGGGTCAAATTCCATCAAATATTCTAATAACGAAAAGCAAATTCATGTATAACAAATTTTATGCCTCCGGTTTTCATACCGTTCAAGGCGGCAAGGTACGCAGCAAGGCGAAAGAGGGTTCGCATGCCATTGCAGAAAATTGGGTATTTATACGTATTGTTTTGTCCACAAAAGGGGGTAATGTTAAAGGGACAACTCAGCGTACCAATCAGGCACCGCCTGATACGTTGAGAGAGAGTTCGTCATTTTGGCTGATTCCAACTTCATGATTGAAGTTAAGGGGGTGCTATCGTGGGTAAGTTAAATTATT
>JAJYPG010000378.1 GCA_021795535.1 Planctomycetota bacterium | reverse complement strand
TGATCGCCATTGCAGGCATAAGGAAAAGCGATGGTGCGGGAATAGGAGACCCCTTCGGAATTGGTCCTTTGAACATAATGATGAACAATGGGTTTGTCGGGCAGGGAATCCACTGGAATCATGTAATGGCAATTGGGGCACATAACATAAGGGGCCAGAGGCAAGGCGTAGGGATCGGTCAACTCACCATTGCCCAGTTGACGCAGACCATATTCCAGTGATCCATTCGGATTTCGCGCCACCGGCAGCCATTGAACATCCACATTGGCGTTAATGTTAAACCGGTAACCGCACTGCGGGCAGACCGCGCGGAAATGGGCACCATTGAGCGTTGGTGCCATCGAACCGGTGGGAATTACAAAAGCCTCCACACAAAAGGTGCGGAAAGTGAAAGCGAGAATCAGCGCGAGAATAACGGTTTCCAGAGTATCACGCAGGGAATTGTTGCCTCGTTGAACAGATGAGTGTTGAACAGGACTTTTGCCCATTGCCGTGTCTGACCTAGGCACGGTTGGCCCTGGAGAAGACGCGGTCTGAGGCGATGTCGGCAAAGCCGAATCGGCACCGGATGCCGGAACTGTTGTCGGCAGAACCGGTGTGGGCGGCGCCACCGGATTGGGCCGGTTAAGAAACGGATTGTCACCAGAATTCATGCTCACAGGTTAACCTTCATTTTAATGCCAAATCCATCCTGCCTGATGGTTTACCTGGCGGTCTGCACAGGGGTTGTAAAATTGCCGCAAACATCAATGACCCAGGCCCGCAGTGGCCGCAGCGGCATCCATAATTGCCTCAGACAGGGTTGGATGGGCATGGATAGTGGTGAAAAGTTCCGTGCTGGTAGCCTCCAACCGCTTGGCGAGCACCAATTCCGCCAGCATTTCCGTTGCCTCCGCGCCAAGAATATGCGCGCCAAGCAGTTCTCCATACTTCTCTTCAAAGATCAATTTAACAAAGCCGTCGGTTTCACCAATCGCCTGGGCTTTTCCATTGTTGGCAAAGCGATACCTGCCAACCTTGTATTTCAGACCCATTTCCTGACACTTCTTTTCCGTCAGGCCCACACTGGCAACCTGCGGCGAACAATATGTACAACCAGGAATCAGCGAATAATCCATTTCCCGGTTGTTCACGGCAAACATGCGTTCCACGGCAATTGTTGCCTCCATGCTCGCGACATGGGCCAGCCATGGCGGTCCAATGACATCGCCCGCAGCAAAAATTCCGGGCACAGATGTCTCGAAAGCCTTGTTTACCTTGATGGCCCCACGTTCCACCAGCGGCTGGGCGGGAGGAGCGAATAGTCCCTCCACATTTCCGGTCACACCCACCGCCACAAGAACCACATCAGTTTCGATCACGCTTTGCGTTTTTTTGTTCTGGTCCAGCAGGGTTACCTTCACCGCCTTGTCGGTCAGTTCAACTTTTTCAGTGCGGGTGTTTGTACGCACATCCACCCCGCGCCTGGCGAATATGGTGGCCAGACTGGCGCTTACTTCGGCATCTTCAATCGGTAGAATATCCGGTAGCATTTCCACCAGTGTCACCTGTGTTCCAAAGGCGTTGTAAACATAGGCAAATTCCACGCCAATTGCGCCGGCTCCAATAATCACCATGCGACCGGGTATCCGCGGGAGCACCATCGCCTCGCGACTGGTGAGTATCCGCTTGCCATCGGCCTTTATTCCTGGAAGCTCACGGCTGCGAGCCCCCGTTACAATCAGAATTTTATCGGTATTCAGTCTGTGTGTGGTCTTGCCAGCGGCATCCCGCACTTCCACGAGCCCCGGCCTGCTTATGAACGCGTGACCAACAAACGGCGTCACCTTGTTCTTTTTGAACAGGAATTCAATACCTTTTCGCATGGTGTCGGTCGTGGCCCGGCTGCGGGCGACAATTTTATCCCATTGCAGCGTGGTGGTATCCACTTTCAGGCCATACTCCGGGGCAACATGCGTTATCTGATGGATGAGATGAGCATCTTGAATAAGCGCTTTGGTGGGGATACATCCCCAGTTCAGACAGATGCCACCTAATTCGGAGCGCTCGACACAGGCCACTTTTTTACCCAGTTGAGCGGCGCGCACCGCAGCCACATAACCAGCCGGCCCCGAGCCGACAATAACGAGATCAAATTTTTCTTCAGCCACCCGAAACTCCTGTCAGGGTTAAACACGCCCGCCATTGTATTCATTGATGGTGCGGTAGCCAAACGGTCCGATGGCCAACCCTGCACGAGGCAATATAGGTGGAACAACAAATCGGGACTCTCGCCTGATATCATTTCAGACGTTACCACCCCCCTATTCTCGGCATAGCCAAGGCGTTCCGAACTATGACGGATACTAAAACGCAGCCTCGCGGTCTTACCGCATCCTACATGGCATGATCCCACGATATTTCCAGCGTTGAACCCATCTTCATGCTAATCGAATGTGGAAACAGGATGGTCACGCGGCCATGGGCCGACGACGTCTGGACACTTACGACCTGGCCTTCATAAGACACCCGCAAGCCCGTTGGCGGAAAGGTCCCTTCTGCGGGTGAATGACCTATTGTGAATTCAGAAAGCACCAGTTTGCCCGCCTGATGCACCACCCGATGTATTCGCCGCCCGCCTGCGGTTGTGGCAAAGTATTCGCCCCAGCCTGCGGCGGTGCAGAACAGCGAGCGATGATTTTCCGGCGAAATCCGCGGCGTAAAACCGAGGGATCGGTTGATGGCGTCCCAGCGAAAGCCCTGCAACCCAAGCAGGACGGTCCAGACACTTAGCGGGCGAAAATAATGTTCACCGCATTCAACATGATCCCACGGTGCCCGGCGATGGACATAACGGTTGTAAACATCCGTGGTAACGGTCGTCGCAAGTTCGGTCAACCCCAAATAAGCCAGCGTCGATGAAAACATATATTCAATGCCCGTCCATGGCCCGCTCCACTGGCCTTCACCCTTCGGCGTGCC
>JAJYPG010000377.1 GCA_021795535.1 Planctomycetota bacterium | reverse complement strand
CAATCAGATGGCCGGGGCGATGGCCGCCAACGTGGGCACGCCACCGCCGCTACAGGTCGCCCCCTCTTACTTTTTAGCGGTCAACGGTGTGCAGAGCGGTCCCTATGACGTAACCACGTTGGCGGGCAAAATAAAATCCGGCGATCTTAAACCCGATACGCTGGTCTGGAAGAATGGCATGGCCGCATGGTCTGCCGCCCAGACCGTAGATGAGCTCAAGGGCTTTTTCCCGCCCACTCCGCCTCCAATTCCATCCTGAGGCAATTGTTTACCACCCTTAAAACGGCTGGAAAAATTCGATAGATGCGCGAGTTGAAGGCTTGCCAACCTGCGCCTTTGCGGCAAATTGACCGGATTCATGGAACTGGTTCAATGACAAGGCGGTTTGCTTCGGCGGACGGTCCATTTTAATTCAAGCCGAGCGGGCCACGGGATAACTCCCGTAGCTGCGCCGAGAACATCAGCTTTGTTGTAGCCAACTTCGTGGTAAAAATCGTTTTTTTTGTTCTGGCTTGCCCGGTTAGAGACTACTTGAAAATCCGTCACCTGATTTATGATATAAGTATAACATATCGTTCATATAAAAAGAATATCTTTGTATTATTGGTGATCTGGTTTTATTCTTAGCTCATCAGTTGGCAGGAAGCTGTGATTCCGGCCTCGCGATCCGGAGTGTTCCGGCCAAAAGTTACGGTTTATTAACGTATTATGGAAGCTGCAAAATGACCGACAGACCACCCTGTTATGAATCAACCGAGGCTCTGGCCGAGGATGTTTTGGAAACGCCGATGGAAATGCTGGCCGAATCACTGGCCGCCAGCCCCGATGCTTGCAAAGTTCCCTTACCCGACGATCCTCAGACACGGACGGATACCCTGTGGCTGCGGGTCGTGGAATTGATGATGCGGCTGCGACCGGGCTTATATCTTCTGGCCATTGCTCTATGTCTTTCGGGCCTTATTAAGCCGCCCGTGGCCCTGGCCCTGGGCATGGCGATGGCGTTGACTTTGGATAACCCGTGGCGCAAGACCGGGCACCGCACCGCCATGTGGCTGCTGCAAATTTGCGTGGTGTTGCTGGGCTTTACCATGAATCTTCAGGCTGTGCTCGTGGCGGGGTTGCATGGCGCGGTTTTTGCCGCCATCAGTATTGGTGTTACCCTGCTGGCAGGCCGCTGGCTGGGCCGAAAACTTGGCATTGATTCGCAAACGTCGCTGCTGATCTCAACTGGAACCGCCATTTGCGGCGGCTCGGCCATTGCCGCGGTAGGTTCGGTCATAGATGCCGGCGAAAGCTCCATGACGCTGGCGATGGGTACGGTGTTTTTGCTTAACGCGGTGGCATTATATCTATTCCCAATACTGGGCCATGCGCTTAATTTATCGCAGGTGCAGTTCGGCGTTTGGGCGGGCATTGCCATTCATGATATTTCATCGGTGGTGGCCGCCGCCAGCAGCTACGGTCCGACCGCACTAACGACTGCCACAGCCGTAAAACTTTCGCGAGCATTATGGATTGTGCCATTGTCCTTTGCGGTCGCATGGCTCGCGGACCGGAAAGACCGCCGCCGTGTGGTGGAAAATCCCGGTCTGGAAGATGCCCAGAGAGCCAAGCCGCGTAAGAAGCATATTCCCTGGTTCATAGGTGTGTTTCTGTTGGCTTGTATTGTCCGCAGCTTTGTTCCGGGCATGGATTATCTATCGGGCGGCATTTCACGCGTTGGCGATATCGGCCTTACCGTGACGCTGTTTCTCATTGGCACAGGACTGTCGCGTAAAACCCTCGCCTCGGTTGGAATAAAGCCCATGGTGCAGGGCGTGCTGTTGTGGATTTTGATTGGTGGCGGAGCACTTGTGGTGGTGAAAACCGGCCTGTTTTGATCGCGGGAACTCTCTGTCGCAAATGACTGGAGTTGTCGTTTTTTTTGTCCGTAATAATTTCAGGAACCGCGGGCTGGAAAATTTTATAAACTTGTCACATTTGGCAACGTATAATTTCCCATCGGCATTGGAATTGGAATCCAAAGTATCCGGTGAAGTTTATTCACGAGTTTTTTTTGGAATTGATGAATAATGGAAATGCGTGAACTTGGTAGATCGGGCTTAAAGGTTGCGGCCATTGGTCTGGGCTGTATGGGTATGTCTGAATTTTATGGCACGGGTGATGACCGACAGTCTTTAGCGGTTATTCACCACGCTCTGGAATCGGGTGTAACCCTGCTGGATACCGCGGATATGTACGGCCCGCACAAAAATGAGGAACTCGTTGGCCGTGCGCTTCGCGAACTGGGAACTGTTGCGCGTGGGAAAGTGGTGCTGGCGACCAAGTTTGGCATTACCCGTGGCGACACGGACAATTCCATTCGCGGCGTAAACGGCAGACCGGAATATGTGCATGCCGCCTGCGAGGCAAGTCTGAAGCGTTTGGGAGTGGATCATATTGATCTGTACTATCAGCATCGTGTGGATCCCGCGGTTCCCATTGAACAGACCATTGGCGCGATGGCCGAACTGGTTCGCCAGGGAAAGGTGCGTTATCTGGGGATGTCAGAGGCGGGGGCGGACACCGTTCGCCGGGCGTTTCGCATACATCCCATAGCCGCATTGCAATATGAATATTCGTTGTGGACACGCGATCCGGAGGATGAAATTCTTCCGCTTTGCCGGGAACTGGGCATGGGACTTGTCGCGTACAGTCCGCTGGGACGTGGCTTTTTAACCGGACAGATCAAAAAAATTGACGATCTGGCCCCGGATGATTTTCGGCGGCATAATCCGCGGTTCAAAGGCGAGAATTTTCAGAAGAATCTGAACCTGGTCGAGAAAATTCGGACCTTGGCGGCGGAAAAGAATTGTACGCCTTCCCAATTGGCCCTGGCTTGGGTTTTGGCCCGTGGCAAGGACATTGTTCCCATTCCCGGGACCAAACAGATTCGCTATCTTTCAGAGAACCTTGGTGCAGTGCAAGTG
>JAJYPG010000376.1 GCA_021795535.1 Planctomycetota bacterium | reverse complement strand
ACGGCGGTATCCCATGTGGCCCATGGACAATGGCTCACAGCTCTGGCAACACAGCCCGGTGGAGCAATGGTCGGATTTCTGGCCGTGGCGGGCGTGATTGTCGGTGGCTTGGCTGTGACCACCGGAAAATGGTATGGGCCGTCGTTTTTCTGGTTCGCATGGAACTGGTGGAAAATTCTGATTGGCGCAACGGCGATCATATTGGGTGCATGGGGATATAAAATTCTTATTATGAGTGCATGGTTCCGTCACCACGGGTAGAATCCTCACTTGGCGGAACTTTGGCGTGCGTAAAGCGGATTAAAAAACCGGTCCGTGTGCGGAAGATTCAGGCATGACGGGTATTTCATAGCCAGGAAAAATGAATGAACATTGCTTTTCATATACGTCGATGCGGCAAACCAATGCAATCAACCGGGGCGGTTGTGGTGTTGGCCATACTGGTGTTGTCCATGGGAATGGGCGGCTGCGCATTTCTTGGATTGGCGGCTGAAAACACCATGGGCGTTGCGGTAAAGCCGCAATACCGCGGGTTGAAAAAACAGAGCGTGGCCATTGTGGTATATGAAGATGCCTCAACCATGTTCACCTATCCGCAGGCGCAGCAGGAAGTTTCCGCATTTGTCTCCGCGACGCTTAAAACACATCTTCCAAAAGCGCATATTCTTGATTATCACCTGGTGTTGAATTACCAGAACGCCAATCCCAACTGGGATGTTTTACCCATTAAAACCATCGGCAAGCACTTCGGGGTTTCGCGCGTGCTTTACATTGAATTACTCAATTACACCGTACATGCCCAAGAGACCAATTACGTTCTGCAAGGGGATATTGCCGCCCATGTCGCCGTTTATAATATGAACATTCCAGGCGACGGCGAAGTGTTTCACACCAATATTGACGCCAAATGGCCAAAAAGCGGGCCACTGCCGGGATATAACACCGATGCCAATACGGTACGTATGAATACTTTGCAGCGATTCAGCACAATGCTGGCACGCTGCTTTTACACATGGCATAATCGAGGCAATGGCTATGCGAATTAAAGCATTTAATCTCAAAGCGACTTTACTGGCCACGCTGATAATCACGACGGCTTTTTGTCTGGGCGGTTGTGAATTGGCTTACCTTTTTGCCGGCAACGGCTCTCATGCGGCGCTTTATAAACTGCCGAATAAGAATCGCATTCTGGTGCTTATCGATACTTCCGCCAACAGCCAGTTAAGCATTCATGCCATGGCCACATTGATGACGCTGGTAAATCAAACCCTGTATAAGCACAAATGTGCCGACAGATTTGTACCGGCCTACCGCATTGTGGCTTTGCAGCGGCGCAACCCGGAGCAGTACCACTCCATGGGAATTGCGGATATCGCCCATGCGGTCAACGCCAATGATGTGATTTATGTTTACGTCAAACGCTTTGACATCACGCTCGAAAGTGCGGGCCAACTGACCAAAGGCAGCGCTGATGCGATGGTAAAAGTTGTGGATGAAAACGGCAAACGCCTCTGGCCAAAAACGGGTTCACCGGGAGCGTCCATAACCGCCCGTATTCC
The DNA here is from genome assembly GCA_021795535.1 of Planctomycetota bacterium. The sequence continues at coordinate 1,415 of JAJYPG010000376.1, read as the reverse complement.
CACCTCCACGGCCGTAAGCCAAAGCCCACAGACCGTCGAGGCCGACATGGTCGCGATCCTGGGGCGCCGAATTTCGCGCATTTTTTACCGATACGCCGTCGGCTATCAGCCCAAGTCGGAGTAATTCCGGCCCCGGCCCGATTTTAAAATAATCAAACCCAATAAAAAGCCCTCTGATATGAACGTCAAAGGGCTTTCAAAAAAAGCATTGGAGAGACTTTATCGCATTCACACTGGATTGGAAGGCAGCCTTCGACGACGTGCGAGTAGTCCGATGGCTCCGATAGCCAAAAGGCCCCAGGTTGCCGGCTCCGGCACCGCTGCCAAGCCGGCCGAAGTCAGGTTCCAGCCCACCACATTTAGTGCGACCAGTTCATTTGGACCGAGATTTGGACCGGCAATGCCCGGATCCCCATAGGCGTCCTGCACCTGCGGTGGATTGTTCGGCTGCGCTTGCGCAGGGACAACGCCGTTGCCCCAATCGCCGAAATCGGAAGAATCCGTGCTGCCATTCTGATTAAAATACACCAGGTTGCTTTGTCCCCCGTTAATTGAAAAATAGGAGGATATGCTCGTGCTGGGATTGTAACTTCTGGTACCATCGGCACTGAAGCGGAATAAATCCAGCGGGCCGATGGGGCTGGTTTGATAGCTGCTGGAATTCAGGTTTGATCCGGCTCCACCGATACCCAGAACTTCGTCGATCTCGTGTGCGGCGACCGCCTGGAGATCGTATTTACCGGAATTTTGTGTACTGGTTCTATTGAGATTCATGCTACTTAAATTTAGCGAAATAGTGCTGTCGTAGCCTGTGGTGACTCCAGAAGGTTCCCCCAAAGCCCGCAGCAGCGGCAGTGTGAGATCAACATTGGTGCTGCTATTTCCGGGAACCGGGTTGCTTCCAGGCAGTGTGGCGTCGGCAGTCGTCTGGTAAGTTGAGGGTGTCGCGTTGCTCTGAAGATTGGAAACATAAGTGGAGTACCCCAAGGCGTTAAAATAGGTGTTGCTTTGCCCAAGGCCGGAACTCATGTTTTTAAAATCAATGTTAACCGTGACGGGGTTGGCAATGTAACTGTCAATGGCGGTTATGGCATTATTGATATCGGCCTCGTAAGCAGCAGTGTTTGACGGCGAATAGCTCGTGAATGTACTGTCAAATGTAGGCACGATAATCAGTGCGTGGGCCGGTGCTGCCATACCCGCAACACCTGCCACAGTTGCCGCAAAGGCCGCTACGAAAAACAGGGACGAGCCACTGGATAGATACGCGGTACGGGGAAAACGATCAATAAATTTGGCGAACATAAAAACTCCACTTTCCCGAAAGGGAAGAAACGAACCCCAGTCCAAACAACTAGATCGAATCCGATCTATCGTGGACCACGATCCATTCGCAAAAATTACGGATGCGATTA
>JAJYPG010000375.1 GCA_021795535.1 Planctomycetota bacterium | reverse complement strand
AAAGGCCAGTCGCAGGTCTTCCGCAGGCGGAGCGGCGGGATCAGTTGCATTCTGCCAATAGGCTCGTGCCACTTCAAACAGCCGGGCCATGGCCTGTCCGTTGTTCTGGTTCCCTTTGCGTGCCGCAAGCAGACCGGGCAGAACGGATGGCCGCAACAGATTGGCGGACTTTCGCACCGCATCACTCACCCGAACGGCCAGACGGTCTGGCGGCATAAAAATATCCGCCTCACGTTGATCCACAAAACTGTAGGTAATGGCTTCATGCCAACCCGCGCCACAAAATAAATGACGTATTTCGTTGCGTACCAGATCGGCATTGTCCGCGGCGGCAACCACATGCGTGACGGCGTTGCCCAGCGGCACGCGTGAATACCCCCATACGCGTACAATTTCCTCAATCAGGTCAATTTCCCGTGTTATGTCCGAACGATAAGATGGAATATGGCAGAGAATTCCTCCAGCGGCGGCATCGGGCCTGGGGTGTAAATGCAGATGGGAAAGAATTGAAATAACATCTTCCATCGGCACATCCACGCCAAGAACTTCTCGAATTCGCGAGGGACGAAGCCCAACGCTTATCTCCGGAATAATCGTCTTTCCCGCAACCAGAGGCCCAGCCGCCAATTCTCCGCCGGCAACCTGAAGAATCAATTGGGTGGCGCGGCGCGAGGCAAATTCGACCATGGCGGGGTCTATACCGCGTTCAAAACGGAAGGAAGAATCGGACGACAGTCCGATCCGACGGGCGGTTGCGCGAATGCACAGCGGGTCAAACCGGGCGGATTCCAGCACAATATGACAGGTGGATTCAGTCACTTCGCTTTCCCGGCCACCCATAATTCCAGCAATGGCCAGCGGTGCAACGGCATCAGCAATAACCAAGGTGGAGGAATGCAGCGGATAGCTTCGCCCGTCGATGGCAAGAATAGTTTCCTTTTCACCCGCAGTATCCACGCTCAGGCGGCCACCGCGTATTTGGGAAAGATCAAATGCGTGAAGTGGCTGACCGGTCTCCATAAGAACATAGTTGGTTACGTCCACCACATTATTTACGCTGCGCAAACCGACACTTTCCAGTGCGTCGCGCAGCCACTGGGGCGACCGCCCGACCTTCACATTGCGAATCAGCCGGGCGGAGTAGACACTACAGAATTCAGGTGAAAGAATGTTAACGTGAAGGTCTTTTTCCGCAGAAGAACCGTTTTCCTCAAGCCCGATGACCGGCGGGGTAAACCGCCGGTTAAGCAGCGCCGCAAGTTCGCGGGCCAGACCAAGATGGCTGAAGCAATCGGTTCGATTACTGGTAACTTCCACATCCAGCACGTCGGTGCCGGCCACCGTATCAATATGTTCAACCACAAGTCCGGCATTGATCAGCGCCTCTTGAGCCAGGCGGGCTTCAAGAGGTTTGTCCAGATACTGGTTGATCCAATTCAGGGCTATTTTCATGAGCAGGTTCTCAACAAAGGCTCAACGCCGCATCAGTTAAAGCAAGTCACATCAAACTTATTTACGTCTTCCGCCACGACTTGTCCGCATTGGAAAAAGATGGCACAAGCTGTTGCATTACGGAGCGGGCACAAAATGGTCGCGTGCCAGAACAGTTTTATAGCGAAGCCAGTTTGACAGATACAACTGCCGCATCTGAAAATTCAGAATTGATGCTCCGCCATAACGGACATAAGACGCCGCCAGCACATTGGCCGGCAACGGCTGGGCATGAACCAACTGAAGCACAAAAACTTCAAGACGGGAATCGACGGCAATGCTCATGGCCGGTTTGCCCGGCAAATGAGCTATCAGATCAGCTAATTTTTTCGGCTTAAGAATATCGGACAGGGTCTTTTTGGGTTGGCTACCTGCGGCGGCTTTGGCCTGCTGTTGACGCGCCATGGAGATGGCGGCCCGCGTAAGTTGCCCAAGACGTCCATGAATACCGGGAACAAAAGAGGGAACAAGAATGTATATTGCCTCGCCAGAGGCATCGTAGCCAACCGGATAACGGGTTAGGGCGGTAAAGGCCTTGGGGAATTTCGGCAGCAGATCATTCTTTTTAGCCACCTGCAGCAAGCCTGTTTTGTCAGCATCGGCCGCGAGCACAGTCCCGCGGTTTTTATCGGCACGATAGGCCTCAAGCTCTCTGGCATCATGGACAACTTGCGACCGGACCTGGGCAAGCATTTCGGGGTTGTGGGCCGCACTCACAGCGGTTACGCGATAAATGTAGTCATTGCCATGAGAATCGGTCAGGACGGGTCCATCGCGCCCAACCTGAAGATGAAGAAGCAGGCCAAGCCCCTTGCTTTTGGGGTCCAAAGCGCGAACTTTCATGGCCAGCGCGGGCAGACCAACGGGCCGGGAAAAGCCGCTCTGCTCGGAACCGGCGTGGCCAATGCCGCGCAAACCGGCCAATGCCGCCGCATCCGCCCACTGGCTCCATCGCCCCACCACCGGTTGATAGCCAAAGCGTTTGGCCAGTTGCGAAACCAGAGTCTTGTAGGAAACCCAGTGAGTTTCGGGCACCTTGGTGTAATAACCATTAAGTTCCGGATGAGTCCAGACTTTACGGGTTTGATGCAGGGCGTATTCGGTCATACGGCGAAAAAGCAGATCAATACTCTTGTCCTGCTGTTGACGGATTAATTGAGCCTTGACCTGGGCAAATGTTTTATACCTTGTGGGCGAAGGTGATTTACCGCTTCCCTGCTTTATGGCAAATTCATCGCGGTGCGACTGATAATAGCTGTAGGCAGCTTGAACATCGGCGAGCGTTACCTTCATGCCAGAGCGGACTTTGGCACGATCAAACTTGATGAATTCAATTTTCACACGGTTGGGATAGCGGTAGCCAAAAGGATAGCGATGGCCATTAATTTTGGGCGGCTTTGCAGTTAGATTCTCATTCCAGGGAAGAGTGGTACGGTACGTTTTGAAAAGTGTTTGCAGCAAGGCCGCGCTGGGGGCGGGCACCGCGGAGGCCTGT
>JAJYPG010000374.1 GCA_021795535.1 Planctomycetota bacterium | reverse complement strand
TCGCCCATTCCACTCGGCTTTTAGCTGCGGCAACCGTTCTTGCTTTGGCCTTTGGCCGTGAAGTTCCGCGTTCATGGAAGAACCTCGGATGCTAATGAAACCCGCTGATTCGTGGTTTCTTAGCGCCAATCTTACGGATGGGAGAGATCGCTATATGTTGTTTAATCCGACCAGCGCCGGCAATTGCCGGGAATGCGGTCGAGGTAATGTTATTCCGCAGACACTACGCGGACAAAAACAAGGAGCATGCCATGAATGTGCTGATTCCTCAAACGGGCTTGGGCGGAAATTACGCATTGATCTGTGAGCGCCTGAAGCAGGTTCGCACGCAGGTCTGCGGCAGGCGGGGCCAGTCACGCTTTGCCTTTTTACTCGGACTGTCGCCATCCACCTACAATTACTATGAAAAAGGGCGCGTACCACCAGTGGAGGTACTGGACTTGGCCGCCAAGATATCCGGTGCCCCCCTGCTTTGGCTTATTCGCGGCGAACCCGCGGATTTCAATATTACGACGCTTAATTTTATCGTTGGTGAATTGCCGGAAAAACCACCCGCCAAAGAAAAAATTGATCCTGTTTAAGGCGTGTGGGAATCTTCGCATCCGAAACACATTTTGGACTTTCAACGATGAAGTAAAATGCTGGCGGGCGAGACCGTTTTGGTTTTCGAGCGGCAAGAGAGTTTTTTCAGACAAATCTTTTTTTCGGGAAGTAAATTCAATGAGCCGGGCGGGAAATGCGTATAATCAGACTGAGTTGAATCGGACCCTGTTTTGACAAAGGGATTCCATGCGCATTGATTGCGATACATCAGCTTCACAACCGCTTGCCATCCGAGCACTGATCATCAGCTTGTTACTTCTCGCATTTGGCCTGCCGTCGATCCGTGCGCAGGTTACGGGGTTTGGCTTTACATCCCCGGCAGTCCTACAAGCCACGATTCAGGCAAAACCAGATAAAATTACGGCGACGGGTAAGGGCGTTCTGCGCATTTCCTGCACAGTTATCCCGGGGTATCACCTGCAAAGCCACCACCCGTTGGACAAATTTCTTGTGCCGGCGGAAGTTACCATCTCTCCGGTGCAGGGAATTGAGTTTGGAAAAGCTACCTTTCCGAAAGCCCGACTAATCACCGCATCAGCGCAAATTACCAGTGCTGGGAAACTCTCGGTGTATGAGGGGCGATTTGTCATTGTTATTCCGTTTACGGTTTCAACGGCAGCCAAAAACGGACGCAACGCCATCCATGCGGCCTTTACCTTTCAAGCCTGCAATGCCGAATCCTGCCTGCCACCGCAAACGCTGAAACTCTCTGCTTCAATATTGGTGTCGGGCGGACAATTGCGGGCCGGTGTGCCGCAGGCTCCGGCCAAAGTCGCTAGCCATGGCACAGCACCCGCGGCAGAGTCCGGCAATGCCGGACACAACCCAACCGATGCCCAACAGACTCTTGCCGCGATCAACTCCCTGCATTACGACATTACAACGGTCCATGAGCCATTGTGGCGACTGATCGTGTTCGCTTTAATGGGCGGACTGATTTTAAATATCATGCCGTGTGTGCTGCCGGTGATCCCATTAAAAGTTCTGGCCATGGTTCAACAAGCCCATGGATCGCGAAAAATGGCAGTCTTCCATGCGATGGTTTTTTCCGCGGGGATTATTTCATTATTTTTTATTCTTGCGGTAATGATGGGGATATATCGCGCCGCAACGGGGCAGACCCTGACCTACGGCATGCAATATCAGCACCCGGTGTTTCTAATAGCGATAGCTTTGATTGTGCTGGCACTGGCGTTGTCCATGCTGGGTGTGTGGACGATTCAACCGCCCAATGCTCTCTATGCCGTTGAAACCAATCGCGGCGGATTGGCTGGCGCGTTTGGCATGGGCATGTTGGCGACATTGCTGGCCACTCCGTGCAGCGCGCCATTTCTAGGCGTGATGCTCACATGGGCGCTGGTTCAGCCAACGGCTATTATTGTCCTGTTTTTTGTGCTTATTGGTGTGGGCATGGCGTGGCCCTATGTGCTCTTAGCTGCGTTCCCGGCATGGCTTAGTCATGTGCCGCGGGCGGGGCGTTGGTCGGAAATTGTCAAAGAGGCTCTGGGGCTGGTGATGGTGGCGGTGGCGGTTTATCTATTGTTAAGCACGGAGAATCGATTACAAATTACCACCGGCTTTGTGCTGGCGGTCATTTTGGCGATTGTGTGCTGGGGTTGGGGCAGAATACCGGACATTAACATGAGGCCTATAAAAATCTGGGTTATTCGCCTGGGTTTTGTCGCGGGCGGCGTGCTGGCGGGCGGATTGTATCTGGCCTGGACCGGCGGAATTCAAGCGACCAAAGGCGCTGCGATTACCCAAAGCCGCGCGGGAAAGCCGGGAACATTTGCGGTTAATCATTGGCAAGACTTTAACTGGAGTGCGATGAACGCGGCATTGCAATCAGGCCATCCGGTGGTGGTGGATTTTACCGCGCCCTGGTGCATTAACTGCCGGTTTGTAAAAGCTACGGTGCTCGATGCGCAAAGGGTGCGGCAGAAGTTTGGTCTCGCTAAGGCGGTACTATTCAGTGCGGATATTGATCAGCCGATACCGAAAGCCTTCTGGCTGAAACTCGGTGGCCGGGCGATACCATATCTGGCAATTTTATCACCAAAGCATCCAACTTTGCCCGCAATTTTGCGCGATATTTACACGCAACAGAATGTTATAGATGATATTACAGCGGCGGAACGGTAAGTCGGGCCAAAGATTGTTGAATCATTTGTCGGCTTGATTCGTTAGGCACAGAGAACGTCGGCGATGATGCAGAGTGGTCAAATGCGCACGGCGGTTGTAGAAAGGCGGAGCCTGAAATTGAAATACATGCGAATCTGGATTGTCGTTTTCGTTGCTCTAAGTTTTGTGGGGGCGGCCTTTAGTCGGGCCGGTACGCTCGGCACCGGGTGGAAATACCGGCGTTCACTACGCGCAAATTTATTT
>JAJYPG010000373.1 GCA_021795535.1 Planctomycetota bacterium | reverse complement strand
TTCCGATCTAGGTGCGCGACGCCGTGCCCGGCCCGCTTACCATTAAACTGCGCCGGGCTTTGGATGAATCAACCCAGGCGGGCGATTGGTTTGAGGAGATTTTTTCCGAGGCCGTGGCCTTGAATTTCGCAGCCATTGCGGTACATGGCCGCACCGTGGAACAAAAATACACAGGCCAGGCGAATTGGGATTTTTTACGGCGGCTTAAAGAGCGGCATCCGGCGACAACCCTTTTTGGCAGCGGCGATGTATTTTCCGCGGAAGACGCACTGCGTATGTATGAGCAGACAGGTGTAGATGGCGTCTGGATGGCGCGCGGGGCGATTGGCAATCCGTGGATATTTTCGGAATTTGCCGCACTGGCGCGGGGAGAACCATTGCCACCCCCCCCCACCATTTTCGCACAGAAAGAGGCCCTGCTGGAACATTTTCGTCTGGCTGTAGAAATTTATGGCGAGGCTTCCGCATCGCGCCAGATGCGTAAAATTGGCATTAAATATTCACGCCTGCATCCCGCAGGTGCGGAGGTATGGCGGAAATTTATAGCGGTCAAATCGCATGTGGATTGGCTTTCCGTGCTGGATGAATACTACAGCGGCGACGGCCCGGGCCAGCGCACCGCCAGTGTGCCCGACGCCCAGGACCTTTACAAAAATTGTGCGGTGGACCTGGAGGCTTCCGCGTGAATTCCCAACCGATCCACCTGGATGAAAACTGCCGCATTTTAATCGTCAAACCCAGTTCGCTGGGAGACATTGCCACAGCGCTGCCGCTGCTGTGCGACATAAAATCACGGTTGCCCCACTGTCAGATTGATTGGGTCATTCAGCCGATGTTCGCCGACCTGGTGCGCGGGCATGATGCCCTGAACCGGGTGATACTGTTTGATCGGGCACAAATTTCACGTTGTTGGCGAAGTCCCTCTGGCCTGGCGGAATTGCGCAGGCTGAACCGCGAATTACGATTAACGCATTACCAATTGGCCATAGATGCCCAGGGACTTTTGCGCAGCAGTCTGCTCGCTTGGGTCAGCGGAGCGTCACAGCGCATTGGCTTTGCCGATGCGCGGGAAGGTGCCACATGGTTTTACACGCACCGGGTGAACATTGAGCGCGATAAGGAGCTTGCGGTGGTGCGTATGCGTCACCTGTTTTCGCCTATTGTTCCGCCGACACTGCCAGCGCGGTTTTGCGTGCCCATTCAGCCCGCGGCCCGCTTGGCCATCGCTAAACTTCTACCGGCTGGCCGCCGAATTGCCACTGTCATTCCCGGTGCTCGCTGGCATGCCAAACGCTGGTCGGAAGTCGGTTACACGGAAATAGTCCGGCGGCTGGAGCAATCCAATTTTCAAGTGGTGGTAACCGGCAGCCCGGTGGAACGTGAACTCTGTTCGCGGATTGCCGGCCATGGTGGAAGTGCACTGAATCTGGCGGGAAGATCCAATCTGGCGGAAATGGTCGCACTGCTCGCCCATACGGATATTCTTATCGGCAATGACAGTGGCCCGCTGCATGTGGCCGCCGCATTGGGCACGCCTCTTGTGGGCCTTTATGGCCCGACGGACTCGGCCTCGGTCGGCCCCTATGGCCAGATGAACCATGTGTTGTATTTTGATGATATTGGCGACTACCGCGACAACTCCATCGACCGTGCGAAAACATTGCAACGCCTGCCAGTACAAACGGTTTGGGATTTAATTGAAAGCATATTGGCTGCCTGTCCCGGAAAAACGAGGATAAACCCATGACACCCCCCTCTCCGCACTCACAAAATACATCATCCGTTAAGCTTGATTTTACTCTGATTCTGGCCAGCGCCTCTCCCCGGAGGGCGGAGCTTCTCCAGCAGGCGGGATATGAGTTTTTTGTGATGGTCAGTCCGGTTTCCGAACCCACACGCCGCCCGTCCAGCGTACCGGTGCGACTATGGCCCGCCTGCGTAGCGGGCATTAAGGCCCAGGCGGTGGCCAAACGATTTATCAAGCCCACCATTGTGCTGGCTGCGGATACCATTGTCGTGCTGGGCAAGCAAATTATTAACAAAGCGGCGGATCGAAAACAGGCCCGGGAAATTTTGTGGCGGCTTTCAGAGCGGGAGCATCAGGTTGTTACCGGCATAGCACTCATGCTTGGAGATCACTGTCGCTTTGCTTCCGAGGTATCTGTTTGCAAAATGCGCAAAGTTTCCGAGGCTTGGCTCAAAGATTACTTAAATTCCGATTTGTGGAAGGGAAAAGCCGGCGCATACGGCATTCAGGACTGCACGGCAGACGCCACGGGAGAGAAACTTCACGACCCAATGGTGGAACTGGTTTCCGGGGAATGGTCCAATGTGGTTGGCCTGCCGATGAAATTGTTGACGCGGGAAATAGACCGGCTGCAATCCGATTTTCAAAACGACACGCAAAACAAGCGGAACACCCCATGATTCGCAAAGCGTCTGTGATGAGGGTTGATTCCGCAGCACAATGCGGACAACAGCCCGCTATCAACCAAACAGTATATCGCCGGTATATCGCCGGTTTGTCATCCGGTTGATTTGTGGTTAAAAAGGATGTGTGAGATGCGTATTTTTACGCAATTTTGGGAAGATTATGACAGAAAAACCTCATTTATTGGCCATCGTATTATGTGAACGCGTCACGTTTGACATGCTTGCCCGTCGCTATGCCCTATTTGGCGTTTCGCCGGCCATTGGCTTTCCGCGATTTCCGGCGGTGCTGCCACCCTTTTTCGGTTACGCCGCGGTATCGGATATTCGCATGCAGTCTCAGGCTACCATGCGTATTCTGGATGGTGAGGGAAATGTGCTTTTCGCACCGCCCGTAAATGTGACTCTGACCGATACCGACCCACTGGCTGAAGGCGAAATTGTGATTCCCTTTATGAATGTCCGCATTGAAAAGCCAGGTGATTATTTCGTACAATTGGTGATTGATGGCGAGCCGATTGGCGATCGCAGGCTGCGCGTGCGGCAAATGGCAACGCCC
>JAJYPG010000372.1 GCA_021795535.1 Planctomycetota bacterium | reverse complement strand
TACCAGTAATTCACCGGCATCCGGTGAATATTCACTGCACGCATCGAGCCTGCTTGGGCGCCCCTTTTCATTAGCCACATCTTCTGTTTCCAGTGCGCCCACGGGCAGCACATCCAAGGCGGTGGCCTTCTGCTGCCCAACACTGATAAATCGCATATAAACAATTTTGATCGCATCGACGGCCTGATTGGCATAATCATCCATCAGCCCCTGTGAAACCGGCAGCACTTCCTCAAACCTGGCATTATCACTAATGCCGGTATACGCCGCTTTCACCGCGCGGCGGGCAAAACGGAAATAAGCCGCCCCTTTGCGCCCCGCCACATGAATATCCACCTGCTGTCCAGCTTCCTCCAACTGCCGGATATTCTGCATCGCCAAACGCAGAATCTGACTGTTGTACCCCCCCGCCAAACCACGGTTGCTGGTCACCACCAAAATGGCCGTTCTGCGGCACGGCGTGCGACTGATTAACAATGGATGCCGCTTAAGCTCCGCTGAACCTTGCGCTCCAAGCAAGGTATCCTGAACAATGGCGCTAAGTTTATCCAGATATGGCCTGGTACCCTTGGCGCGTTTCAAGGCACGCTGAAACCGTGCGGTTGCCACCATCTGCATCACGCGCGTGATTTTGTAGATGTTGCGAACCGCTTTGCGGCGTTTGGTTATTTCTCTGGCCTTCGCCATTACAGCACACTGCCTGTCTTGTTAACAATTTGCCTTATCGTTTCGGTGCGGTCGCTTCCCGTTGCTGCGGGGCCTGCCCGGCTCCCGCCGCGGGATTAACCGGCAAACCTTCAATTTTTTTCCGTGTTAACGGAGAGACGTTGGAAAAATTCTTAATAACGTCCACGATTTTTGTTTCCATTTCCGGCGTCAATTCACGCTTCTGCATCAATTCAGCTCGCACCGCTGAACCCGAGGCATTCCAGAAATCCAGAAAATCGCGTTCCCATTGGCCAATATCCTTCAACGCGACATTATCCAAAAATCCTTGCGTGGCCGCGTAAATGACCACAATCTGGTCGATGACATCCATGGGCTGATACTGCGGCTGCTTGAGAATTTCCACCATACGCGCACCGCGATCCAACTGCTTCTGCGTCGCGGCATCCAGATCTGTACCAATCTGCGTAAAGGCTTCAAGCGCACGATACGCCGCCAGATCCAACCGTAACGAGGCCGCAACTTTCCTGTGCTTCATCGCCTTGATCTGAGCTGCTCCACCCACGCGGCTTACCGAAATACCCACGTTAATGGCGGGGCGGACACCCGCGAAAAACAGATCCGGTTCCAGATAAATCTGGCCATCGGTAATACTGATCACGTTGGTGGGAATATATGCCGAAACTTCGCCTTCCTGCGTTTCAATCACCGGCAGAGCCGTCAGAGAGCCACCGCCATTTTCCTTGGAAAGTTTACAGGCCCGTTCCAGCAACCGACTGTGCAGATAAAACACATCACCCGGATACGCCTCACGTCCAGGCGGACGCCGCAACAGCAGCGACAACTGCCGATACGCCTGTGCCTGCTTGGAAAGATCATCATAGACACACAGCGTCGCCTTGCCCTGCCACATGAAATGTTCCGCCATCGCGCATCCGGCGTACGGAGCAATATATTGCAGCGGTGCGGAATCCGACGATCCGGCAACGACCACAATGGTGTATTCCATGGCGCCGTGGCGCTTCAGCACGTCCACCACGCCCGCCACCGTGGATTCCTTGCCGCCGATGGCCACGTAAACACAGACAACTTCATCCGGCGTGCCGGCAAATTTTTTCTGGTTGATAATCGCATCAATGGCAATCGCCGTTTTTCCGGTTTTACGATCACCGATAATCAATTCTCGCTGGCCCCGGCCAATGGGAATCATCGAATCAATGGCCTTGATACCGGTTTGCAGCGGCTCTTTTACCGGCTGCCGATCTGCAATGCCGGGAGCAATCACATCCACCTTCCGGCGATCCGCGGTTTGAATCGGCGAGCCGCCATCAATGGGCTGACCCAACGCATTGACCACTCGTCCCAAAAGTTCCCGTCCCACCGGAACCGAAAGCAGTTCTCCGGTGGATTTAACCACATCGCCTTCTTTAATATGCGAGCAGTCACCAAAAATAACCGCGCCAACCGTCTCTTCCTCAAGGTTAAATACCTGCCCGTACATGTCATTGCCGAAGTCAAGCATTTCTCCGGCCATGGCATTGGACAAGCCATAGATGCGGGCGATACCATCGCCGACTTCAATGACCTTACCAACCTGACTTACATCAAGCCGATCTTCAAAACTGGCAATTTCTTTTTCCAGTACCGACGCTATTTCATCAACTCTGAATTTCATCTTATCACCTTGACGTTACTTCGCCTTGTTATTCAATTCTTTATCAAACGTTTTAATACGCCCAATGTGCCGCTTTATTCAAGCCTTTACGCCTGCAATGCCCCGGCTTGCTTCAACCCGGCCATCATGCCGCGGTGCAACTGGGACTTCATGGCCCGCAAGCGGCGCTTTACCGAGCCATCAATAAACATATCTCCAATTTTTAACTGAACGCCCCCCAGCAGCGACGCATCCACGCTGGCCGTCAAGTCAATCTGCCGACCAAGGCTGCGCCCTGCCACCTCCGCAATACGCTGCTGTTCATCCGGCGGCAGGGGCTGGGCGGAAATAATATCAATGCTCAAGCGGTTATTGCGTTCCCGCTGCACCACATCAAACGCCACGGTAAATTCCCGCAGCATATCCAACCGATCCCGCCGCGCCATGGCACGAAGTACCGAAAGCGTCAACGCATTAATCGAACCCGCCAACGCCGGTTCAATGAGTTTTAATTTTTCCGCCGTATTAATGGTCGCGGCTTTCAGGAACATATCCAGTCGCGGAGCCGCCGCCAACAACGCTCTGATGGATTCAATATCCGCAAGCACATCAGCCATTTGACCAGCTCGCTGCGCCGAGTCATAAAGCGCCGCCGCGTATACCCGCCCGA
>JAJYPG010000371.1 GCA_021795535.1 Planctomycetota bacterium | reverse complement strand
GCGGCCAAACAGACCGCCTATCGGCACAAAGACCGCGAAGCGCTTCGCCATGCCATTCGTGAGGATATAGAAAAGAACGACTATGAGGCGGCACACTGGCTGGTTTCGGAAATGGAACGCCGTTTTGGCAATCGGCAAGAGGCGGCGCAGTTCCGCGATATGATTGAAACATCACGACGGCAGTTCATTGACCGCGAACTGCATGAAAGTCTGGAGCATTTCTCGCGTCTGATTGAAAAATATGCATGGGCGGACTGCCAGCGTGAAATTGAACATCTTTCGCGTATTTTTCCGGGTAATTCAGAAATTACCGCTCTGCCGGAGCGGATTACCGCGGCCAAGGCCATTCACAAGCGAGCATTGCTTAAGGAATGGAAAGATGCAGTCTCGCGGGATGATGTGGACCGCAGCGTGGAACTGCTCAAGCAGCTTGACCCGTATCTTTCGCCTGCGGAGGGCGAGGAATACAAGGAGCTTGCCCGCGACGTGTTTCGCAAAAAACTTCAACAGCTTGGTGTGCAGTTTGAACTTCACTGGAAGGACAAGAATTGGTCTGAAGCGTTGCGCATCGGCATGCAGATTACCGACGAATACCCAAATGCCCGCATAGCTGCGGAAGTGCGCGAGCGCCTTGCGGTATTGCAGGAACGGGCGGGACAATCTTCGGTTGCCATTTAAGCAGTGGCCTTTTGTTTCCTGCTGATTTAGAGCGTAAACCCATTGCATTTGCCGCACGCACAAAGGATTGAAACAGCCGGTGCCAATGGTTGAAGCGGCATCTTGCTGCTTTCGTGTTGATCCTGTCTGAAACTGCGGGGCACAATGTGTTGAACCCGTGTGCGTGAGGTATCATTACCAGCGGGTGCCCGCATTGGATGCAGGCACGGCAGCGAGGTTTTATGTTTTATGAATGTACTTTTTTTTGCTTCCGGCGCGTTTGCCATTCCCGCCTTTGATGCCTTGCGTCGATCTTCCCACACCGTTGTTGGCGTGGTCAGCCAGCCGGACCGGCCCGCGGGCCGGGGACGCTCACTTACGCCGACACCCCTGGCCGCCCATGCGGAAAAAAACGGGTTGCGGGTACAAAAAATTCTGGATGTGAACACCCCTGAATTTATCGGCCAGATCGCCGGTTGCCATGCCGACGTTATTGTGGCGATCGCCTTTGGCCAGAAACTTTCCGATTCACTCCTGTCATCGGTCAAATATGGTGGTATAAATCTACATGGGTCCTTGCTTCCGGCGTTCCGCGGTGCAGCGCCGGTTAATGCGGCGATCATGTCCGGCGCGGCGGCCACCGGCGTTACCGTCATTCGCCTGAGCCATATAATGGATGGCGGGGAAATTCTTGCGGCACGTGAGATCCCCATTGGTCCGGATCAGACTGCGGGGGAACTTCACGATCAGCTTGCTGATCTTGGTGCTCCGCTGGTGCCCGCTGTGCTGGACAATTTCGCACGCGGGGAACTTGCCGGGCGGCCACAGAATAATGCCCTGGCCTCCAAAGCGTCTAAACTTTCCAAAGCGATGGCCTGGGTGGATTTGTCGTCGACAGCGGAAATGGTTTCGGCACGCATCCGCGGGTTATCGCCATGGCCGGGCTGCCTGATGGAGTTTCGGTCGCCGGACGGGGCAAAAAAACTAGCGGCTCAAATACTTAAATGTCGGGCCGTTTCTCCGGGAGGGGGGGCGGCTGATTCAGGAACCGTGACCGGAGAGCTTATGATTTCCTGTGGATCAGGCGCGATCGAACTTCTTACCATTGTGCCCATTGGCAGAAAACCGATGGATATGCGTTCCTTTGCCAATGGCTACGGTCTTAAATCCGGCTGGATCGCCATTTCGCAATCACCTGATGTGCGTCGCTGAATTGAGTGATACTCGCGCTTCAGTGACCAGATAACAAATAACAATGGTTCTGTTTCGTCCTGAATGTCGACGAATGCTTGCCAAATGGATGGTTCCCGCGATCACAACAAATGACTTCATTTGGGTTTCAAGGCTTCCACGAGTTTGTGAACCAGCGTGCTGGGATTATTCGAAAAAGCATCATATGCGGTAGGGGCAGTACAAGCCCATGGCGTTTGCCATATATTCTTTGCGTGTGTGATCGCTTTATCCAAATTGGGCAGAAGGAGATCGCCGAAATTTTCCCCCTTTGCATATCCTGTAATATGGGTCTTAAGGCGTGAGAGTATTTTGTGTCGGGTAATGCCTGTGGTGGAATATTTCTCAAAATGCAGCACCAGCCAGAATTCAAAACAGGGATTGGACAAAGCGACGGAAATACCGTTTTTTGCGGCCAAGGACAACGCCTCTTTGATTTTCGGATGCTGGTCCACATCAAATACGCACCAGACCGCATCATACCGCACAGAAGATGTCGAGCCGCGATCCACTTCAGCCGCACGAATCTGTTTTGCACTTATGGCATCCTGGACGACCGTCATCGGGGCCGACCCTCTGGCGGGCCTGACCGTGACACCGTGCAATCTGCTGTGTTTGGCAAGTGCATTAAAATAAATAGGCTCGGTTGCTTTGCCTTCACAGACTATCAGAATGATGGGGCGATCGCATCTTCCGCCTGCCGTTCGCTGAAGATGTTGCAATTTTTTTGACATCGGACGGATTTTTATTTTTCGCCGCAAATTTGAACTCCCCAAAAAATGGAATGGCACCATATCTACCGGCCAAATATCCCTTTTGTATAGCCTCGCCTTGTCGCGGCGTATAATCCAAAAGGGAATACAATTCAGTTGCCCCTTCGGGCGACTTTTCCGTAAAGAATATCTGATCGCGACTCAGAATGTCCGGATCCAATAGCGTAGAGTCATGGGTGGTAAATATGAGCTGTCCCCGTCCAATCGCTGGTTTTGTTTGTGCCAGCATTCGCAGCAGCCGCCTGCTCAGGAGCGGATGCAGACTATCGTTGAGTTCATCCACGAAAACCAGACGTCCGTTATGTAATATTTCATACCATGACTCTACGC
>JAJYPG010000370.1 GCA_021795535.1 Planctomycetota bacterium | reverse complement strand
TCCGATCTAACAATTCCGTCAGCAGCAACCCCGGACCAATTGATCGAATATCCGCGCGCAGCATATCGGCCATCGCCGGCGCGGCGACACGTCGGACCATTTGGTCAATATGCTTGATGTTCACGAGCATACCCGTATCGGCATTCACGGTGCCGACAATCTGCACGTTCAATGTCACAATCGGCATGACCCCGTTTGGCGGCGGATTGGCCGCAAAATTATTCGCCTCGCCGGGCGCACTTTCCAAAGCCGTTATGGCCAGTCGCACTTCGCGGGTAAGCAATATGTCGGGCTTTTTGCTCATCGGATGGAATTGTAGCGTGAAATTGGCCGCCGCGTCACCAGAATGAGGTCCATTTCGAATCGCTTGCCTATGGGCATGGTTAAAGTACAATTATGTCTTCTGTCAGGCTTTATTGGGCGTTTGGCACCAGAGCGGACAATTTACTAGGAGATCATGGAACCATGATACACAAAATGAATTTAACTCGTGGCGTAATGGCTGGCGCGGTGGTGATGATGCTTGGCTTGGCTCTCGGCGGATGCACCGATCAGACATTGCAAACGCAAAACTCCCAGCTTATCAAGCAGAATCAGCAATTGGCACAGCAATTGGCCGATGCCAAGGCGAATTTAGCCACGTCGCGCCAGCAGTTGCAACAGCAGCAGCAGATTGCAGCCGCCGCCGCACAACAGGCTGCGGCCGCCCAGCAACCGCCTGCTACCACCGCCAACAGCACCCCCGGCACGGACAACACCATGTTGCCGGCATTTGGCAATTCACCATCGGGCCAGGGGCATTCGCATGCCATGCGCCATCGGGTGGTACGTCATCGCAGTGCCCGCTCCAGAACTGAAATCCGACGATTTGTTCTTTCCAGCGACGTACTGTTTGCCTCCGGCAGCGCCCGGCTTCAGTTCCGTGCGGAACACGCGCTGTTGCGGGTTGTGCACCTGCTGCGAACGCGCTACGCAAGGAACCGCATTCGCATTGAAGGCTACACGGACAACCGCCCAATTCATCATCCGTATCCCAACAACTACGCACTGGGACTGGCGCGGGCACGATCCGTTGAAGCGTTTCTGGCGCACCACGGTGTTTCCCGCCACCGCATGACGGCGGTGAGTTTTGGCGATCATCGCATGATCTCCCGCACAAACTTAGCCAAAGATCGTCGGGTTGAAATTGTTGTATTGCGGTAATGACATCACACTGCATGCCATTGTGCGGCGGCCAACCTCGCACAACCGACCAATAAATTTGGCGATTCGGCGTTGGTTTCAATAGACGCCTATGCGGACAATACTCTCTGTGCGGTTCGCTTTATTGGCTTGACCCCAATGACACGGTGTGGGACAGGATCATGCTGGCTATTGTTGATTATTCCATGGGCAATTTACGCAGCGTACAGAAGGCCTTTGAACTTCTGGGCGTGGCGGCGAAGATTATTGCTTCACCGGCTGATATTCGCCGCGCCGACAAGCTGGTTTTGCCGGGCGTCGGAGCTTTTGCCGACGCTATTGCCATTTTAGAATCTTCCGGACAGGCGGATGCCATAAAAGATTTCATCCGCGCGCAACGGCCCTTGCTTGGAATATGCCTGGGCCTGCAACTGCTGATGGAAAAAGGGTATGAGGACGGTGAACACGCCGGCCTGGGCATTGTGCCGGGAGATTGCGTACGATTTTCCGTGGATCAACCGCCGACGAATTTGAAGGTTCCACACATGGGCTGGAACAGCATACAGCCGCAGGGGAATGTTCCGCTTTTTAAGGGCATTGAGTCCGGCACGCACTATTATTTTGTGCACTCCTACTTTGTCCGCCCGACCGACACGCGCCATGTCGCGGCACGCTCAGATTACGGCGGAGAATTTACCGCGGCGATATGCAGGGATAATGTCATGGCGGTGCAGTTTCATCCCGAAAAAAGTCAGGCGGCTGGCCGTATGATCTTAAAAAATTTCGCCGACTTATAATCAATGGGTCTGTCGGCAGTAACAGGGGCTTCGCGAATTGTCCGCTGATCTTTTATGATGTTGGTTTATGATTCCATCCGATTGGAATCATAAACAGGTACCTCCAGGAATTGAGTATTCATGAGCATTGAATTAATACCGGCAATTGATTTACGCGGTGGCCGCGTGGTGCGGCTGTTTCGCGGCGATTATAATCAGCAGACCACGTATGATGTCGATCCGCTGGAAATTGCGCGGCGTTTCAAAGAGGCCGGATGCCGGTGGCTGCACGTTGTAGATCTTGACGGCGCACGTGACGGACGGCTGGTAAATCTGGAACTTATTGAACGCCTGATTCGGGAAACCGGTCTGCAGGTGGAAGTCGGTGGAGGCATCCGCACGGAAGAAGTCATCGAATATCTGCTGGCCATCGGAGCCAAACGTCTGATTCTAGGCACACGCGCCATTTCCGACGGGGATTGGTTCCGGGCCATGGTACATGACACACGCTTTCGCAATCGGCTGGTGCTGGGGCTTGACGCGCGTGATGGACGTGTGGGTACACATGGCTGGACAATCAGTGGCACGGAAAATCCAACCGCGCTGGAAGTGGTGCGCAATGTTGCACAGTGGCCCCTGGCGGCGATTATTTACACCGACATCGCCCGCGACGGCACCTTGATCGGACCGAATATTGCCGCAACGGAAACGCTGGTTCGGCACGCCGGCACAATTCCGGTAATTCACAGCGGTGGCGTGGGAAGTCTTAACGATATTCGTGCCTTGAAACATCTCCCCATCGAAGGGATTATTGTAGGCAAGGCCATATACGAACGCACATTGGAAGTCTCGGACGCGGTGCGTGAGTTGGCAGCCTGATTCGGCGGAGATGACCTGATATGGAAAATCCCACGCCCATTGAACCTGTGCGAATAGCGCTGAAAAAATCAGAATCGCTCGATATTGACTGGTCTGACGGAGTTAAGTCTCATTTTGAATTGCGCTTTCTGCGGCGCATGTGCCCGTGCGCCGGCTGC
>JAJYPG010000369.1 GCA_021795535.1 Planctomycetota bacterium | reverse complement strand
AGATGGACAAGTTGGCCGCCGAACCGCAGATTTTGCAAAAAATAGCCTCTGAAACAGGCGGTGCGTACAGCGAACTTGGGGGCATCAGCGCCTTGGGACGGCGAATACTCGCATCCCAGCCCCCGGACAGCCGTGTACAGCGCAGCAGTTTTCCGCTGTACAACAACAAGCTGTTTTTTCTTCTTTTTGTGGCGAGCATAACGGTGGAATGGATTTTACGCCGCAAGTGGCAATTACAGTAAGACATGGAGTATATCCATACTCAAGAGCGATGTCTGATAACAGGTAAAGATGAAATGCGAAAATACCAAGCCATCCTAAATATTGCGACATTTCCGGGTTTTCCGGGTGTGCGTGCCCTTTCCTCCGTTCCATGGTGCACGATTTTCCATTCGCTATAATGCTTATCACTGTAAAAATCGTATGTTGTAATACAGGTAGTTGAAATGCAAGAAAACTTCATGGGCTGGATAGAAGAACATCGCGGACAGCAGTATGCACTGCACCAGGAATATGTGAATCCAGCATTTGTCAAGATGCTCAAGACCATTGGTTTTGATAAAAATTATGTTCGCGGAGAGGGATGCCACCTGTGGGATCCGCAGGGCAACAAGTATCTGGATTTACTAACCGGCTGGGGCGTGTTTATGCTGGGGCGAAACCATCCGAAGATACGGGCGGTGTTGCACCAACTGCTGGATGCGAGCAGTCCGAATCTGGTGCGTATGGATTGCGGCATCTTGAGCGGATTGGTCGCCAAAACACTCGTATCGCACATGCCTCCGGGACTTTCACGCGTCTTTTTCACTAATAGTGGCACGGAATCCGTGGAGACGGCGATCAAATTTTCCCGTTGCAACACGGGACGCGATAAAATTGTGTACGCGGAACATGCGTTTCACGGCCTGACGACCGGGTCGCTGGCCATTAATGGCGCGGATTTTTTCCGTGAGCGTTTTGGAACACTGCTTCCAGGCACCTCCGCCATTCCATTTAATGATTTGTCCGCACTGGAACAGGCGCTGGCCAAAAACGACGTTGCCGCGTTTATTCTGGAACCAATCCAGGGAAAAACCTGCGAAGTTGTATATGAGGGCTATCTGGCCGAGGCACAACGGCTTTGCCGCAAGGCGGGGACTCTCCTGGTGATTGATGAAGTGCAATCGGGCATGGGTCGCACTGGTCGCTGGTTCTGTTTCCAGCATTGGCCGGAAGTGGAACCGGATATTGTGTGCGTGGCCAAGGGGCTTTCCGGCGGCTTTGTGCCGGTGGGCGCGGTGGTAGCTCGTCCCCAAATAATGGATAGTGTTTTTAACTCGCTGGAACGGTGCGTGGTTCACTCCAATACGTTTGGCCAAAATGATCTGGCCATGGCTGCGGCTCTGGCCACCATGCAGGTGATTGAGGAAGACAAACTGGTGGAAAATGCCGACATGCTGGGGCGGTATGCGATGAATCGTCTGGCGGAAATTGGCCGGACCTGTCCGTTCGTGACGGAAGTCCGAGGCAAGGGACTGATGTTCGGGATCGATTTTGCGCGGCCAACCAATTCGCTCAAGCTTCGCCTGGCTTGGGATGCCCTGCACAAGTTGAATTTCGGCGTTTTCGGCCAGATGATTATCGTTCCATTGCTGCAAGAACATCATATTCTTACGCAGGTTGCGGGCTATCATACGGAAGTGATCAAATTCCTTCCGCCCATTATTGCCACACGTGAGGATATGGACTGGTTCCTTAAAGCGATGGAAAGGGTGCTGGCGGATACCCAGCGTATTCCAGGAACCGCGTGGAATACCGTTATGGGCATGGCGAAAAATGTGGTGCGTGTGCAGGTGTCATAGCTGCGAACATTTCAGGTAACGGCGTTGGCCGCGCCGCGGAGCACATGGCTGAACGGGATTCTCTCTGTGGTGATTTGGGTTCATGCAGTTAACGCATCGGAAAATTCTTAAATACGCGCTGCGACTCATTCGCTACCCGCGCACCATACTGGTGGTGGGTCTGCTGCTGGCGCTGGCATCCACGTTTCTGGCGATGCGGTTTTTGCGCGTGTCAACCGATGAAAACAAACTTTTTTCGCCAAAAGTTCCATTTTTTCACCAATATCTCTCATTTATCCGCGAATTTCCGGAAAATGAAGCCGCCTTTGTCGTTATTCAGGCGCGAAATCCGGCGCACCCACCCCCCACCGCACAATGGGTGGCCGCGGCGCGGGCAATTACCGGGAACCTGCGGAAACTCCGGCACAGCGTCGCGTCAGTGGACAGCCATATTCCACTCAAAGAGCTTGGCACGCAGGCGCTGCTTTTCGCACATTGGAAAATTGTGCGGCAGGCGGCGGGGTATTCACACCGCGTCGCACCACTATTGAACATCTGGGGCACGCGGCCCACACTTCTTACCGGCGTATTGGGGCAAACCCGCATAGCCCGGTTTTTAAGCGGGGCTTCGCTGCAAACACCCGACTCGCCAACCGTGCGTTTTATTTCCGTACTCACCCATTCCTGGGTTACCGCTCTGACCCATCCGTCCGCACAGTGGAAAGCCGATGCCGAATCGCCGAACTTGCGTATCCTGGCGCCACAGGTGGCGCACACACCGGCCACACTGGGTTACTATTACATACACCCTGCGGATGATGCCGCCCATTACATGCTGCTTATTAAGGTCTATCCGAAATTTACTTATGATTCTCTGGCGGCGGTTTCGGCTCCGCTGGTGCGAATTCGTGCGGCTATAAATGCCGCGGCTTTGCCATTTAAGCCGTTGTTTCGCGTAGGACTGACCGGTCGTCCCGTGCTTTCCGCCGATGAAATGCGCATCACGACACACGATACCAACTGGGCTGAAACGGTGGCGATGATTGTGGTTTTTCTGGGATTGGTGGTCATGCTGCGGTCTGTGCGGCTGGCACTTTTTGCGGCCATTTCCCTCACGATCGCCATCGCCTGGACATTTGGCTACGCAACACTGGTGGTGGGGCACTTGAATCTGCTTTCCACGATT
>JAJYPG010000368.1 GCA_021795535.1 Planctomycetota bacterium | reverse complement strand
CTGCGGCCATTGGCGATCCGGGAAGCGGAAAAGTGGCTGCTGGAGCACATGGAAGGGTGCGACGGCCTGGGCGCGATTTTCCCTCCGATGGTCTACATTCTCATTGTGCTGCGGATACTGGGTTATGCTGATGACCATCCGGTGGTGGCCAAAGCGCAAAAAGATTTGCGTGACTTGTTTATCGAAGAAGGGGACACCATTCGCATTCAGCCATGCTGGTCTCCGGTATGGGATACCGGAATTGCCTTACATGCGTTGGCGGAAACGCACATGCATTCGGAACATGCGGTGGCGGAAAAGACGGCGGCGTGGCTATTGTCCAAGGAGTGCCGGACGGGCAGTGATTGGATGAAAAACTGTCCGGATTGTGAACCCAGTGGCTGGTATTTTGAATTTAACAATCCACATTATCCCGATGTTGACGATACCGCGATGGTGACCATGGCGCTGAAGCGATTGGGGGGCAAAACCGCGGAATCGGCGGTGGCCCGCGGCGTCAATTGGCTGCTGGCCATGCAGAATGATGACGGCGGCTGGGCGGCATTTGACCGAACGCGGCACCGGCCCATTTTGGAACATGTCCCATTTGCGGATCATAACGCCATTCAGGACCCCTCGTGCCCGGATATCGCGGGGCGGACGCTGGAGTGTCTGGGGCATTGTGGCATAGGGAATAATCATCCGGCGGTACGAAAAGCGGTGAATTTCCTGAAAGAAACGCAGGAGAAAGAGGGCTGCTGGTTCGGGCGATGGGGGGTTAATTATATTTATGGGACCTGGCAGGTGCTGACGGGTTTGAATGCGGTTGGCGAGAAAATGGATCAACGGTTTATCCGTAAGGCCGCCGATTGGCTGCGTTCGTGTCAGAAGCCGGATGGGAGCTGGGGCGAATCGTGCCAGACGTATGAAAATCCGGAACTCAAAGGCCGGGGGCCCAGTACCGCATCGCAAACCGCATGGGGTGCAATGGGATTGTTAGCCGCATCCGGCGTGGATGATCCAGCGGTGCGCAAAGCCATTCGCTGGCTCATTGATGCGCAGAATTCAGAAGGTAATTGGGATGAGCAGTGGTTTACCGGAACGGGTTTTCCGCGGGTGTTTTACCTGAAATATCATTTGTATCGCCTGTATTTCCCGTTAATGGCCCTGGCGCGATTCCGTCGCATACAGCTACAGTCACGCCTTTGAGATTGCATCAGTTGCGGGAGAATGTAGCGAGATACTATAGATGCGGCGGCAATATATTCGTATTTACGAATAAACTTGACTGTTGTTGCCGGATGGTATAAGCTCCACATGCCTCCGCGAGATTCCTGCGCGAGGGACGTTTGGTATTTTGTGGTACTGGCGGAAACGAACATCCCGTAGCGATACGGAACATATTTGGATGGAGATGCTGATGAATCGAGATGCAACTCGCACGAAAAGTACTGTTGCCCGTTTGGCCGTTTCGGCGGCGCGAAAGCATCGCAGAGCTTTACTGGCGTCGGCAGCATGTATTACAACATTGGCATTATTGCCGATAACCGCCGATGCCACCACAACGCTGCCCAACGGGGCCGGCGTGGCAGTCGCGCAGGTGGAAGCTAATTTAATAGCCGGGCCAACAACCACCGATCAATTTGAAGCTGTGTCATCGCACAGTTCATTCAGTGCGTCCATCCCACTGACATACATGGATTTTAATGGGTATATTTCTTCTGCTGCCGGGTATTCCTACAGCATTACCAGCGGCACGACCACAACTCCGTACAGTGATTCCGTATCCGGCCATGCCGATACAGTCGCTGGCAATTTTTACGGTTCCAGTGGTTACGGAACGGGTGTTTCTAGCGTTGCGAATGTAGATGCCGGGGTGTATCAAGGATATTTTCTTGGTATTACGGGAGCTACAAACAGCACGCCGGCTTTTAATGTCCAACATACCACCTACGTGAGTCCGGCGCAGAACGGTTCACAAACAATTGATCTGGCCAATGTAAAAGTCATTAACCAAAGCTTCATTGATCAAACCAGTAATAAAAACAGTATCAGCGCCGCAAGTTATAACACTTGGATTGCGGCCGTTAACGCGGCATACGACAATTACACCAACAACAACGGCACAATTTTTGTATCCGCGGTTGGTGATGGTTCGGCTACCTATACCACCACGCCAAGCCAGATTAACCCGCCGGCCACAGCGTACAATTCCATCGCGGTCGGCGCCTATCCCTATTCTTCCGCGGCTACTGGTTTAGGCCCCACCAATGATGGCCGATCCAAACCGGATATTGTGGCCCAAGCAGGCCAAACCAGTTATTCCACGCCGATTGTTTCAGGTGCGGCCGCGGCGATGGTGCAGGCGGGTACATCTGCGGATGGATATTCCAGCGGCGACGGTTTGACCCAGGCGGCTTATTCCCAAGCCGCGACGGATGAGCGCACGGTCAAAGCGCTGTTGCTCAATGGTGCGGTGAAGCCCAGCGGCTGGACGAATAATTATACCGTCAGCAATGGCGTGTATACCTATCTGGCGCCGGTGGCAAATGCCACAACACCGCTGGATCCGCGGTATGGCGCGGGGATTGTGAATCTGGGAAATTCGTATGTGAATCTGCTGGCTGGCCGTACCGCGGCATCGACGAAAGCGATAGCGCAGAATGAAGGGTGGGATTTTTCCACCATTACCAGCGGGACCAGCAACACCGCGAATTACATTTTTGATTTAAGCAATGTCAATCAAGCCTACGATCTGACAAGCACGCTGGTGTGGAATGCGCAGGTACAGCAGCTTGTTTCAAGAAGGTCGGTTGTAACATACAACGAAACGCTCAATAATCTGGATCTGATGTTGTATAACTCTGCCGGCACGCTGGTGGCGTCCAGCGCCAGCACGGTTGATAATGTTCAGCAGATTTTTTCCTTGAACTTAACACCTGGTACGTATCGCCTGGAAGTTTTAGACAATGGCGGTGGCGCATCTTGGGCCAGTAACACTGATTCGTATGCTCTGGCTTATAACTTTC
>JAJYPG010000367.1 GCA_021795535.1 Planctomycetota bacterium | reverse complement strand
CACGGACAAGGCTCTTTTTTCGGCGGCTCTTATCGTGGTTCAGTGGCAGTCCAATGAGAACAATCCCGCACTTCAGGAAAAACTCGGGACACAATTCATTGCCGAAACAAAAGCCTATCTGAAATACGCCAGCCAAAATGTTTCTCCGCTCTGGGCATTGCTCCAGGCCAAATTTATTCTCGCCAATCTGACCACCAATCCGGTTAATCGCATTGAATACTGGTCCGCGTTGCCCAGTGACCGCGCCGAACTCAAGCCGGCGGCGGGAACAGCCCTGCTTCTGCTGCATGTTGCCGACACGCATTTGAAGGAGGATTTGATCAAGTTGAATAATCAGTCCACGTTCTCCAAAGCGGACAAGGCTTTTTACATGCAGACACTTAACGGCCAGACCCAGGCCGCCTACTACCGTTGTTTTGCCTCTTATTTTTATGGGTTGAGCCTTCCCCACAGCGCCCAGAAACAGCGCGATTCTTATTTTCTCATGGCAGTGAAAGGCTTGAAGCAATGGGCCGCCGGACCAGCAACCAATGGCGTCATGTACCCTGCGTTGTTGCTTAGCGGCAAGGCCAATGTACATGCAGGTCGCTATACCCAGGGGTTATCGGAATTGGTAAAGGCGCAGAATACCGGCGCGCCGCTTTATATCCAATATGCCGCGCGTTATCAGCAGGTTGTCGCACTGCTAGATGCCGGCAATTACAACCAGGCGGACAAGATGCTGGCCGCATTTCACCAGTGGGTAAAGTCGAATCCTAAAGCTGATACGCCCAGCGCCACAATGGGTGCCCAGCTACTGGCCTACCGAATTGCCGCAGCGCGTGCCCGCAGTGACAAGAATATACAGTCTCGCCAGGCAGGCCTGTTGAGTGCAGGCAACATTCTGTTGAAAATTGTCGCCACGGCCCCGCAATATCAAGGTCTTATTTTTTCGCATCTGGCGGCGCAGTTGCCTCCAAACCCCGACTTTTCTGCCCTTATGCCGGTGCAGGCGCTGGCGTTTGCCTGGACCAAAGCACAGAACGGTAATACCACCGATGCGCAGGTTGCGCTTAATGCCGCGAAAGCTGTCCTGGCCCGCAAAGGGCTGGCCCCGACCATTATGGCCGACGCCTCGCTTATTGCTGGAATAAGCTATGGGCGCATGGGGCGGATTGAACAGGCCGCAGAAATGAACCTGCAATTCGTGAAACTCGCACCAGCAGATAAGCGTGCCAAGTCTGCTTTGAATCTGGCACTTTCCCAGCTTCAGCAATTGAACCAGGCGGCCAATGTTTCACAAAAAGTTTCCGCCATGACGCAAACAGCTCTGAAACTTGCTTATGTCAACTACCATGAAACACAATGGGGTTTTGCTTATGCACTGCAACTGGAGGAGGCTGGTAAATATGCGCAGGCCGCCCGGTTGCTCGCCACGGTTAAAAAATCCAACCCGCTTTATCTTGATGCCCAGTACCAGTTGGTGCGTATAACTGCAACTCTTATGAACCAGACGATTCAGGCCAAACAATCCATTGTCGTACAGCAGGAGGCGGCTCAGAAACTACTCTTGGCCTGCCACCGCTATCTGACCATTCTGCAATATCCACCACACAACACCACCGCGAAGGCATTAAAACGCGCCCAGACCAACCGGGCCAGCATACTTTTTTTAGAGGCGGCCACCGCACTGGACCCACTGCGTGAACCAAACACGGCGGGTCGCATCCTGGATCAGCTTGATGCCATTCGTTCCACCCTTTCGCAACGGTTACAGGGCATTTTGCTGCGTTACCGCATACGGCAGTACCAGCTAAGCGGACAGGGCGCCTCAATTATTCCGTTGATTAAAAAATACACCGCCAATTCCAAACAGGGCGCGGAAAACATGATACGCGGACTCATTGGCGAATATGATTCCGAAAGCCGGGCATTGCGCGCCACCAATCCCACCAAGGCTCGCAATCTGGCCAATCAGGCGGCCTCTCTGCTCGATTCGCTTATCACATATATGAAGGCCCGAAAAGGGAATCATTCCGACACGATCTACGCCTATCGGCAAATTCTCGCCGAGGAATATATTCACGCCGGACATGGCCATCAGGCGATGGAACTTTACAAAACACTTGAAAAACAGCGTCCGCCGGACTTGCGTAACTTCATCGGTTTTGCGCGTGCCGCGTATGCCGCAGGCCACTACCGCCGTTCGCGCCGGTTGTATGTTCGCATCATTCCCAAACTGGAACCAGGCAGCGATTTTTTCTGGTCCGCGTATCTCTATCTGATTCGCGCCAATGAAAAACTTGTGACACATCACAAGGCAACTGTCGATAAACTTCGGGCGTTGCTGGCTATTTATGGCAATACCATCGGAGGCAAG
Source organism: Planctomycetota bacterium (assembly GCA_021795535.1). The sequence continues at coordinate 651 of JAJYPG010000367.1, read as the reverse complement.
CGTTACCATAAGCAATTTGCGGCTTTGCTGCAAAAATACAATATAACCGAGTAAGCTGGTCGGGCGATCCGCAAATTTATCGCCCGTCTGACAATCCGGATTTTCTTACTTTTGTGCCTCCTGGTGCAGATATTTTTTCTACGCCATGAAAAATGGCTGCCGCCACTTTCCTTTGAAAAACAACATTGGCAAGTTAACGGGAGTGTTGCGTGTACTTTCTGTTTGATTATTCAATTGTTCCTATCCACCGATGGATATGCTATATCTGCCTGCTGGCGATTCTGACGACACAACCGAATAATGCACCAGCCAATTCGCCCACATCACAGACGAGCCCCCCCGTAAAACATTTTGATTTAAGGAAACTTCCCTGGACCATGGCCCGAAAGATTGTCGCCCGGATTAAAACGCCGCAGTTCCCGGCCCGGATATTTCCGGTCACGCGATTTGGCGCAGTGGGAAACGGCACCACCGATGACACCAGGGCCTTTTCGCAAGCCATAGCCGCATGTGCATCCGCCGGTGGCGGAAATGTCGTGGTTCCACCGGGAACGTACTTAACCGGTGCGGTTGAACTCCGTAGTGGGGTGAATTTTCACGTCTCAAGAGGGGCAACGCTTCTTTTTTCCTCTCATGCGCGCGAATTTCCCA
>JAJYPG010000366.1 GCA_021795535.1 Planctomycetota bacterium | reverse complement strand
GGATTAATGTCGCCAATTCGTGGATGCAGACGCCCGCGGGCTTTGTCCTGTTAAAAAACGCCCAGGGTAAAGTCATTGGCGCCAAGATGACCAACTTCTGGCAAGTGGTATTAAATCATTCGACCATCGACCGTCTTGAACATGTGCTGATCGGGGCGTTTTTGTGCGGGGCTTTTCTGGTGATGAGTGTGGCCGCCTGGTATTTACTTAAAAATCGTCATCTTCAAATCGCGCGATCCTGCATGAAACTGGGTTTGATTGTTGCGATGCTCTGTTCGCTTTTGCAGTTGCTTACCGGAGATTTTAATGCCCGGATGATCGCGAAATATCAACCGGCGAAACTCGCGGCCTTTGAAGGAGCTTTTCCGGCCGATGCGCCAGAGGGACTGGGAATTGTGGGTTGGGTGGATCAGGCGCGGCAGAAGGTCTACGGGCTGGAAATTCCCGGCATGTTAAGCTGGCTGCTTTACGGCAACACCACGCGCCCCGTGGAAGGGCTGGATGCGTTCCCCGCAAAAAACTGGCCTCCGGTCAATCCGGTCTTTCAATCCTATCATCTGATGGTGGCACTGGGAATGTTCCTGATAGGTATCAGCTTTCTGGGGGCTTTTTTCTGGTGGCGCGACAGTCTGTGGACCAAGCGATGGCTCTTGTGGATATTTGTCTTTTCCGTTGTTGCGCCATTGGCCGCCAATGAACTTGGCTGGTTCTCCGCCGAGGTCGGACGTCAGCCTTGGATTGTCTATGGCATTTTGCGAACCAGTCAGGGCATTTCACCCGATTTGCCGGCCGGTGACGTGCTGGCGAGTATCATCATGTTCGGCATTTTATATGCCTTGCTTTTCGCCTTGTTTATCTTCATGTTGAACCGGAAAATCCAGCATGGCCCGGATGACACACCGCTGCATCTGCCGCAGGGACATCCATTGCCGCAGCATGCCCGGATGGATGCGTAAGCATGGCGTTAAGAGCTTAACGAATTCAGTTTTCCGATAGGATTTATTATGGTTCTGCAAATCACATGGTTTATTCTTCTGGGCGTGCTGTTTGCCGGATATGCAATTCTGGACGGTTTTGATTTCGGCGTAGGAATGCTGCACCTGCTGGTTAAAGACGATCAGGACCGCCGCATCCTGCTTAACAGCATCGGACCGGTCTGGGATGGCAATGAAGTGTGGCTGGTTACCGGCGGCGGAGCGATGTTCGCGGCGTTTAAGGATATGTATGCCACGGTATTCTCCGGCTTTTATCTCGTATTCATGATGCTGTTAATGGCCCTGATTTTCCGGGCGGTGTCGATTGAGTTTCGCAGCAAGGAGCCGATGTTCTGGTGGCGGAAACTTTGGGACGTCTGTTTTTTTGTCAGCAGCCTGGCGGCGGCTTTGCTGTTGGGGACCTTTGTCGGGAATATCGCGCGTGGCGTGCCGCTTAATGCCGCCGGAACGTTTACCGGAAATTTACTGACGCTCCTGAATCCGTACGCACTGATGGTTGCGGTAACAACCGTAGCCCTGTTTCTGATGCACGGCTCAATATACCTGGTAATGAAGACCGAAGGGGCCTTGCATGATCGGGTGCGTCTGTGGGTGAATAATTCGATTATTTTCTTTATTATCTGCGCTATTTCCACCACCATGGTGACACTGATTTATTACCCGCGCTTAACGGATGCGTTTCGCGCCCATCCGGGCCTGTTTATAGTTCCTATACTCATGATGCTCGCAATTGCCAATGTGCCTCGGGAAATCTCTCTGAAAAAAGATTTTTTGGCATTTATCTCCAGTTCCGCGGCCATTGCGCTGCTTCTGGCGACACTGGCTATCGGTCTGTTTCCGAATTTGCTCTATGCCACCAACAAACCAGCCTATAGTTTGACCATTTATTCGGCCTCTTCTTCCCAGTACACCTTGGGTATTATGCTGATCATCGCGATTATCGGCATGCCGATTGTCATTACCTACACGGCCTACGTGTATTGGATATTCCGTCACAAAACCCAATTGGACGCCCACAGCTATTAATCCGGTGTCTGACGCACGGATTCATGCTTTTTTGTGCTTGATTTTCGCGTATGGGAGATCAATAATCTCTTAGTAGCGATGGATACACTCAGGTGTGACAGCCATGTAAGCTGCTTGCGCTTGAGAGACTTCGATTGAAAGGAGTTTTATCATGTCTGATACACTTCCAACCTTGCAAAACAATGATGGCGGCGCGTCCACGACCGATCACGTTGAAGAACTGCGCCGGAAATACACGGTGGCGAAAGCCGCAGTGGCCGATCTGGCGGGCGAAGTCAGCAAGACCGCGAAAGAGCACGTTGGTGATATTAAATCCCACGCATCCGATTGGGTGCATGATAAAGCCGATCTGCTCAAGGACCAGGCGTCAGATTCGCAGGCGGCGATGATTACTCTGGTTCGGCGTAATCCGGTAAAGGCGGTGGCGATTGCGGCTGGAGCCGGATTGCTGCTGGGATTGTTGCTCCGCCGGGGCGATTAACAACGCGACAAGCTCCCGGATAGTACGGTATACTGCCATCAGGCACGCTGGTTGTGCCAGGTTACCTTTAGGAGTCGCTCTCATGGCTGTGGATACCGCGGAAGATCACACCACAGAGCCGGTGGAGCCGTCGGCTGCGGGGGCCGGGAGGGATTATGCCAGGCGCATTGGTCGCGCATTACTGGATCTCTTAGAACTCGAAGTACAGATTATTATACTGCGACTGCTGGCACCCATGCGCGATGCTGTGGTGCGAGCATGTTTTGCGGCAGCGGGAATTGTGCTGGGCCTGGCGGGATTGGCGTTTCTGGAAATTGCCGTCTTTCAGGCTGTAGAGCGGCTCATCCCGCTCGTTTGGGTATTTTTTGTTTTTGCTGTGGCTCATTTGCTGCTGGCGGGCGGGGCGGTTTTCCTGGCTTCCCGTCCGATGCAATCAGGGCGTAGCGGTGCCGCTGATATGTCCAGCGCACCGGATAAAATTGGAGGCGCCCGATCATGAGTATTAATGCCAAGCTGGCTGAGTTGGAACTG
>JAJYPG010000365.1 GCA_021795535.1 Planctomycetota bacterium | reverse complement strand
TCTGCCCGTTCCCTTGATACGCTTCCCGCGTTGCTTAAATTGCTCAAACAGCTTCAAGGCGCTGGCCTGGTGCCCTTGCTCGATACGCTGGAAAAACTCTCCGCCATCGCCGGAGAGCTTGCCGCCGCCGTGAACGGCACAATAGCGGAGGATCCACCATCTCATTTGCGTGATGGCAACGTGATTCGCCACGGCATGAGTCCTGAACTGGACCGCCTGCGCACGCTGGCCGGGGACAGCCGGAGCTGGCTGGCCGATTACCAGGCGAAGCTGAGCAAAATCTCCGGCATAAATTCGCTGAAAGTCGGGTTCAACAAGGTATTTGGTTATTACATTGAGGTCAGTCACGCGCAGCAGGCCAAAGTGCCGCCGGAATTTATTCGGCGGCAGACCGTCAAAAATGCGGAGCGCTATATCACCGATGAACTCAAGAAGTTTGAATCGGAAATTCTTACCGCCCAGGAGCGTTCGCGTGCGCTGGAGCAGGAGTTGTTTGAGGATTTAAGACGGAGTCTGGCCGATCAGGTGCAGGTGTTGCAGGAACTGGGCCGCACCCTCGCCGAGCTTGATGCTCTGGCTTCCATTGCCTGTCTGGCCCGCACCCGGCGTTATTGCCGCCCGGTGATAACGCGCGACAAAGAACTGAAAATTATTGATGCCCGTCATCCGGTTGTGGACCCTGTTCTGGGCGAAAAATTCGTTCCCAACGACATTGTTTTCGCGGCGGGCGGCCCGACGCTTCAGATTATTACCGGGCCGAATATGGCGGGAAAATCAACCTATATTCGCCAGGCGGCGCTGTTGGTGCTTATGGCGCAGGCCGGGTTTTATCTTCCGGCCCGCCAGGCGACCATTGGTCTGGTGGACCGTATTTTCACACGCGTGGGGGCTTCGGACGATCTGGCCGCCGGACAATCCACCTTCATGGTGGAAATGACTGAAACGGCGAACATTCTGCTGAATTCCACCGCCAATTCACTGGTTATTCTTGATGAAGTCGGGCGGGGCACCAGCACGCTTGATGGCCTGGCGCTGGCCTGGGCTATTGCGGAATTTCTGGCCGATACCACGCGTTGCCGGACGCTGTTTGCCACGCACTATCATGAACTCACCGAGCTTGCCGAAACCTCCGCCGCTGTCAGCAACTACAATGTGCTGGTACGCGAATGGGAGGATCAGATTTTGTTCATGCACCGCATTGTCCCTGGCCGCGCGGACCGATCTTATGGGGTGCAGGTGGCGCGTCTCGCCGGTGTGCCGCGCAGTGTTATTCAGCGCGCCCGGCGGTTGATGGAGCAGTTGAATGTGCAGGTGGGCCGGGTGCGGCCGCGGGCGGCGGCCACAGCCGCCAGCGGGCAGGTGAACATGTTTGATTCGCCCCGGGATCAGGTGCTTTCCCGGATGCAATCGCTGGATCTCAATCGCATGTCGCCGGTGCAGGCATGGGAAGCGTTAAAGGCCCTCCAGGAACTGCTGACGGAAAAAAACGCCACGGCCAAACAACCATCCCCGGATTGAATACCGCTGGCTCCAACGAGGCCATGCCGGGTAGACTATACGCATCTCCGGCAAGGGACCGGCTGTATGATAGGACCGGATGATGGCTGCGGGCAAAAAATCTCTCTGGCAAAACTATCCTTCGCGGGTGGATATTTTCCTCTATCTGCTGGGATTGATTACTCTGCTGGTGGTGGCACAGCTTACGCCGGTGTTGTCCGTTAAAAAGTTCGTGTTCTGGAAAAGCAGCTACTCGCTCTGGTCGGGCATGATCGGACTGTTTCGCGATCGCCATTATGTGTTGGCTGTTATATTGCTCGTTTTCTCCATTCTCTTTCCGTTTACCAAACTTGTGGTGCTTACGTCGCTGTGGGTGGGGCGATTCTCCGATGCGCAACGCCGCAATGTGCTTAAATGGCTTGAACGGCTCGGTCGATGGTCGATGCTGGATGTGTTTGTGGTTGCCATGGTGGTGGTTATTGCCAAAACCGGCGGAGCGCTTCAGGCCAGCCCGCGGCTGGGTATTTATCTGTTTGCCACCGCAGTGCTTCTGTCCATGATTCTTACCCGGTATATTCATCATCTGGCGCTAAAACTCTCAAAAAAACAGATGGCCGAATAGGGGGGTGGGCTTTGCCTCAGGCAGGTGGCCGATGGGGCGGATAATCCATACTTTGGCCATTGTGAAAACAGTTGAAAGAATATTGTCATGGCGGCAACTATGGCTTGTACGCACATTCAGGGTGCTGGAATATCTCCCGCACAGCCTCTGAATAATCCGCACACCGTGTGCGGTGGATTTTATTTGTCACCGGATGATCGTTCATCCAGGGCGGGAAATGGTAAAGGGTATACCTCATGTTTACGAAGGCAAAAATCTCCAAATCCGCCAAAACCCCCTGGTTCGTGGCCTTGGTCGCCGCCGCGGGTATTGGTGGTGGTATGGTGGCATTTAATGCCTCATCAAGTACGGTTTGTGCCGCCTCTTCCCTGGCCGATTCCCACGACCTGCTACTGGCGCAGGAAGTTTCTCATGCCTATGAACAACTGCACCACGCGATTAAGAACTCTGTGGTGAATATCTCCGTTATTAAGGTGATTCATCAGGCCAGCCCGCAATTTCACATTCAAGTGCCGCCCGGATTTCAGAACATGCTTCCACCCGGAGCATTTCCCCTTATTCCCGGACAGGGCGGAGGGGGGGTGGAAAAACTTATGGGCACCGGCAGCGGCGTGATCATCAGTTCCACCGGTTACATCGTCACCAACAACCACGTTGTAAGCGATGCCACCCATATTCGCGTTACGCTGGCCGACGGAAGACATTACAAGGCCACCATTGTCGGGCGGGATCCCAAGACGGATCTTGCTGTGGTAAAAATAAATGCCACGCACTTGCAACCCGCCATACTTGGCGATTCGGCCAAAGTTCGGGTGGGCGAATGGGTTATCGCCATCGGATCGCCTTTCAACTTCAAACAGACCATTACCCATGGCATTATTTCCGCTACTGGACGCACCAATGTGAAGATTATCGC
>JAJYPG010000364.1 GCA_021795535.1 Planctomycetota bacterium | reverse complement strand
AATAGGCTGGCGTATGTTTAATGAGCGTGTGTTCGGGAGTGAATTCAGCGGGTTTGGGTCGGGTTTGGAGGAAAACCTGAACCAGGATCGTGGCGAGATTTTTGGGCGAGGGAGTGAAATAAGGATTTATACGGATGCCATCAATTGTGGGTTTTATCTTCAACACACTGTATTTGCTCGCATTGGGCGTTTTGACGGTCTATGGGGTGCATCGTTATTGGCAGGTCATTTTATACTGCCGGAAATCGGGTAATAAACCCAAGCCGGTGGGTGAATTTTCGAATCTTCCCGCCATTACCGTGCAATTGCCTCTGTTTAACGAACGTTTTGTTGCCTCGCGGGTTATTGAAGCGGCTTGCCACATGGATTACCCCCGCCATTTGTTGCAGGTGCAGGTGCTGGACGATTCAACCGACGATTCTGCGGATATTGCCCGCGAGGCCTGCAATCGCATGGCCTCCCAAGGATACAACATTGTGTATGTTCATCGCACCAATCGCCAAGGCTACAAAGCCGGTGCCTTGGAAAACGGCATGGCCACGGCAATGGGTGAATTTATCGCCATTTTTGACGCCGATTTTGTTCCCCAGCCGCAAACGCTTCGCAACACCATACAATATTTTACCGATCCGGCGGTGGGCTGCGTACAGACCCGGTGGGAGCATCTGAATCGTTTGCATTCTCTGCTGACCCGTTGCCAGGCTATTTTTCTGGATGGGCATTTTGTTATTGAACACGCGGCACGCAGCCGCAGTGGCCGATTTATTAATTTTAATGGCACCGGTGGCATCTGGCGGAAAAGTGCGATAGCCTCCGCCGGCGGCTGGCAGCACGACACGCTGACGGAAGACATGGACCTTTCCTATCGCGCCCAGATGGCGGGCTGGCGGATTGTATTTCTTTCCGATGAAACATCACCCGCGGAATTACCTCCGGAAATAGCGGCCTTTAAGCAGCAACAGCACCGCTGGGCCAAGGGCCATGCCCAAACCGCGGTCAAAATTTTGCCCCGCCTGTTTCGCTCCCAACTGCCATTTAAGGTCAAGATGGAGGCTCTGTTCCATCTTTCCGCCGGTGCGGCTTATCCGCTGGCTGTTCTTCTATCACTGCTGGTCTTTCCCACTTTTTATTTTGGTGGACCGAGTATCTTGTCGCCGCAATCGCCGGTGCTTTGGGTTACGCTTATGTGCCTCTTTGCTGTGTTGATGCTTTCCGCTGGCACGTTTTATGTTGTGGCACAGCGGGAAATTAAACAACATTGGGGACGCTGCATTCTTCTGGTACCGCTCTTAATGGCGGTTGGCACCGGTATAAGTCTGGGCAATGCCCTGGCGGTTTTGGAAGGCCTTCTCGGCCATCAGAGTGAATTCGTGCGAACGCCTAAATATGGAATCGAACTTGGCGAAAGCCGCGACGCCTGGAAAGCCAAGGCGGTAAAGTTCAAGCGAAAGGCGAATTGGCTTCCTTATATGGAATTACTGCTGGCGTTTTATCTGTTGGTTTGTATTGGCATCTCTGTGGTAACTCGGCGGGCCATGCCGTGCATTCCATTCTTGCTGATATTCATGTCCGGCTATCTGTACGTTGGTTTGCTTTCCTTTCATAGCCAATGGCTCAGTAACAGGCCGGCGCATCCGGCATCCGCAAGCCCTGTTCCGGCTTGAACATAAAGCGTCCTGTATTCGTATGGCCTGTTGTTACCAATTGTTGTTGACGTCGGACTTTAGTCGTTCTAATATCCGGTGCAGCGGGTATCTTTAGGTTCAGGAGCTTTTGCCATGCCTGTCAGGTTTTCCAAAGTTGTAAAAATAGGTTTGTTTGGCACACTTGCCATGATCGTTGCGATGGTTGCCATGAATCTGGTCAATGTGGGGTGTGCCAAGGCACAGAATTCAACTGCTGCCAAATTGCCGCCCGTTTATGTTCATATGAATGGTTTTAATGCGTTTGTCGAATCTGTGGTGGCGGTTCAACCAGGGCAGCCGGTGATTTTTGTGGATGAAGACACCGGCCCGCACACCATACAAGGATATAACCCGGAAACCGGTAAGCCAACCAAACTTTTTGGTATGGTCATGGGCACCAAGGGGGCCGGGCACAAGGTTTCGACTTTCAAGGCGGTGCTTAAAACCCCCGGTATCCACTTCTACTACTGCACCATGCACGCCATGTTGCAAAAGGTTTACCACAACATGGTTCAACCAGCCCATCGCCCGGGAGTCCACGGTTTTGCCGGTGCCATGGCGGGCGAAATTATTGTAACCAAAGATCCGGCATTGCTGGCCGCCAATCCACCATCCTGCAAGAAGAAAATTCTTACTGATTATTTCGGTGGCTGATTCCGCAACCAGGCCCCTTTGGCGGCTGGCTGTGGCTGGTGTCTTTTAAGCCGCCATACGCTGGTCACAGGGTATTGTGCGATGCAGATTATCACGCTGGGTCTTAATCCCGCCATTGACCGGATAGCCGCGTGTGATGCGCTTGCGCCTGGTACCCACCAATCGGTAAAAATGCTCGCCCGCATACCCGCTGGAAAAAGTGCCAATGTCAGCCGCGCCCTTGCATTACTCGGCCATGATTCGCTGGCCACTGGCTTTATGGGGCGCGATGAGGCGGAATTTTTTACGCGCGGGCTTTCCGGACTCTCACCTGGCACGGTACGCTCAAGTTGGATCATGATTGATGCCGGAACCCGCGAGAATTTAACCATTCTCGAAACAACTTCTGGTCGCGAAACGCACCTGCGGGAATCAGGATTTCGTATTGATCGACAGAATCTGATTGATTTATATGACAAGCTGGTGCGCCTGATTGATCCTGGCGATATGGTTGTTATGGCGGGCAGCCTGCCTCCTGACGTGAGCCATGATGATCTTGCTGAAATCATAAATCTGCTTGCGTCCCGCGCGGCGCGCGTTGCGGTTGATACAAGCGGTCCGGCGCTGGGTATTACATTGAAAAGTCCGTTCTGGCTGGCCAAGCCGAACCTGAATGAACTGGCCGAAGCCTTAGGCGTGCCGATTGACAACGATCCACATG
>JAJYPG010000363.1 GCA_021795535.1 Planctomycetota bacterium | reverse complement strand
AATTGTTGCCGCGCGATCACGCTCCTGTGCCGTGGGGCTGCCACCGTTTTCAAGCCATGAGAATATTTCACGATCAAGAAGCGTAATTAAAACACGGCATACCGACTCCAGTTGTTTCGAAAGCAATGCGGATTTTATGCGTCCCGGGAGCTTTCCCTGCTCCATACGTCTGACCAAGGTTCTTCCAACGCCGGAAAGGCCGATAAGGCGGTCAACGGCCAGCGGCGGAGCGGTACACATACGGAGCGTCGGTAGGCAACCGGCGTTTGCCGAAAGCATTTCAAAGTTCAGATCTCGGAGATCGTTGGTGGTTGCCATAGTCTTCTTGACCTGCTCTGTCGTCTGCCGACGCGTGGATCGGAAGGCCTCCGGTGCAAAAGCCAGAAACCACCGGTTAAACTGATCAACCGAAGCCGCCACATCGGCTTTCCAGAGGTCCGGTTTATCGGCGTTAATTTTTATCGGCCGCAATCACATTCTCCATTTTTACTTAGGCAGCATGTTACCGCATATCGCACAGCGTGTTAACCGGCACGCCGGGCCGTTGTACTGCGTGTCACCCACACTTAAGGGTTTCGATTAAGCCAAGCCGCCACGGATTATTGAACCACGGGGGGTTTCCAGGCCTATAAGAACTCTTTAAAGTCGGGTGGTAATGGGTTTAATTTGATGCACCACCTGTCGTATGGGTTCAAGAGATCCTGAAAGCTCGATCGGGATTTTGGAACGCCATTGGATTAAGGTGCAGGTCGAAACAATGATGACCCAAATTCCGTATTGCCGCAGCTCCCATAGTTATTCCGCAACATGCCAATCGCTGCCATTGCGGATTACGCGTCGATACAGTGTGTCGCGTTCGACGGGGATATAGCCGGTTTCCACCACCAGGCGGCGGAGGTCTTCTACCGTCTGCTCCTGATGCTTGTTACCTGATCCGCCTTCACGCTTGGTGATGTCATACCAGACCACTGTGCCATCAAGATCATCAACACCAAAGTTTAAACTGACCTGCGAAAGTTTCATGCTTTGCATAATCCAGAAGGCTTTGACATGCGGAAAATTCGGCAGCATGAGGCGGGAAATTGCCAGCATTTTCATATCTTCCAGCCCGGTGTTGCCGGGCAGGTGGCCCAATTCACTGCCATCGGGAATAAAGGAAAGTGGAATAATGCACTGAAAGCCCGGCGCGTCATCCTGCAGTTCGCGCAGTTTGATTAAATGCCGCACCCGCTCGGCTCGTGTTTCAACATGACCATAAAGAATGGTGGCATTGGTTTTAATACCCAACTCATGTGCCGTGCGATGCACGCGCATCCAACCGTCACTGCGGAGCTTGCCTTTGAATACTTCATCATGCACGCGATCATCAAACACTTCCGCGCCACCGCCGGGCATGGACCCAAGGCCATGTTCGCGCAATGCTTCGAGAACTTCCTGAACTGAAAGTTTGGATATGCGGCAAAAATGATCTATTTCAATGGCGGTAAAGCACTTGAGATGCAGGCGCGGATAGCGTTTCTTGATGCCGCTGAGCATTTCCAGGTACCAGGCGAATGGCAGCCACGGATGCAAGCCGCCGACAATATGAACTTCTGTGGCACCGGCGGCATCGACTTGCCCGGCAATGCGATAAATTTCTTCCAAGTCATATTCATAAGCGCCCTGCTCACCCCGCTTACGGTGAAATTCGCAGAACTTGCAGGAAAGTGCACAGATATTGGAATAGTTGATATGGCGATTGATATTGTAATAGGCTATTCTGCCGTGCATGGCTTGGCGTACCGCATTGGCCAATGCACCGATGGTAAATATATCGCGTGAATTCCACAGGGCCATACCATCATCAAAATCCAGCCGCCGGCCTGATAGCACTTTTTCAGCCACGGGCCGCAGAGCCGGATCAGCAATATCTGCCGGATCAATAGTCGAAGAGGTCGGTCTTTCGCCGGGAACAATTGGACCGGTTCGGGATAAAGTCGGTATTTCAACAGGAAGCATGGCGTTATATCTCCAGTGCGCAACAAGTAGGGGCCTGTCCTAGGGCACTGAATTATAGCCAGTTTCAGGGATTTTTGAAAATTTTTAAGCCGCTTGCCAGCCGATTGGGTATACGGGACGTTACGTGGGTTGGCGCTGCGTGCGGAAAAGCCAGCAGCATACATGCCGCCATTAAGATATCCGATCTCCACCCCCATGGCTTTCGCATGCCGGGCCGCCACCGATGGAGTCATCGAGCAGATGAACCCCCAGAAGAGCCTTAGTCACTAAATGACAACGTTACAGGCGACAGGAAGCTTAGATCAGGTTTATTGTGCGCAGCCGTCAACCGGAAGCTCTGAATACCATCGATCCGTGCCCGCAGGGCATTGAGGAACTTAAGCTCGTCCTTGCGGCTGGGATTGGGCATTCCATTGGGCTGATTGGGATAGGCCACATCCAGATAATGGTTGTAGGCTGCGATAGCCTGTTGATACAGCACCACGGCCCTGGCCAAGTCCTGATCAGCAGCATCACCGAGGCGGAAGCGGCGGTTGTTATTCTGCCAGGCTACCAGACCCCGGAATAACTCGTGCTCCGCTTTTTCCAGAGATTCATAATATTGCACTTCGACAATATGTTGTGTATGGACATATTTCTGATATGGATATTTGACCAGATATTTCTTGAATGCCTCGATTGAGCGCGGTGCATTGACCTTCACGTTCCGATAGCAGTCATCAACATTCTCCACCCGGGCCGGAAAACGTCGCAGCATTTTCTTTTCGGAATCAAGATTAAAAATGCGATTGGTTACCCGCTGGGCATAGAACAGATCATCGCGGCACCAGCAGCGCAAGGTCATCGGTGGCCAGGATTCCAACACCTGCCGCCCCATGTCCGTCGGTCCCGGCACCGTGTGCAAGGCGCGTTGATACTCCTGATAGGCAAAATAAAAGACGCTTAAGCCGTAGCGATAATGCATGCCATTGACTTCCACGCCGTGGCCTGGAGGCCCTTTTCCCGATCGGGATGGTAACAGTTTAATATGAAATTGCGGCTGAT
>JAJYPG010000362.1 GCA_021795535.1 Planctomycetota bacterium | reverse complement strand
TGCGTAGTGCAGATCCGCCCAGATCTTCATGATGATCAATCCGGGTAATTTCCGTGACCCGGCCATCCGCGGGGGAAACCATAATGCCCGGTTCAGAAGGTATGCAGCGCGGCGGGTCGCGAAAAAAGGCCATGCAGGCCAGTGTCAGCAGCAGCGCCAGCCCCGCCAGCGACGGGCTGGGTATTGCCAGTGTGAGCGTAAGAATGCCGCCCGCCACAAGCATGGGCAGCCAGAAACTCCAGCCAAACAGGGACAGTGGAAACCAAGGGAGTGGCTTCATCACGGCTTGCCACCCACCGATGTCTGTTTGGTCGGCCGCATGATCTGCGGGTTGGGCTGGGCTACAAAAATACCCGCCTGCCCAAGAATGGAAACCAAGGTTCCATCCACCACAAAACCCTTGTACGGCCCATTTAGAATCTGGAAGAATGGATAACCCATGGCCCCGGGCGATGTGCTGGTGGTGCCGTCAAACAGAAACTTGATATGTGTTCCGCCTGAGAGAACACCCCGAATGCGATTGGAGTAGCCCTCTGTATTTTTATAATAAGCACGCAGGGAAAGCGGGCTTCCCACCGGGCCGAGCGGATCGCCGACGTAATCAAGGTAATATCGCGACCAGGGGTCGGGTGGAATCAGCCCGTTTTTGCCTATGCCGCCACTGGCTCGTCCTTTAGCCGGAGAATGAGCCATAATGTTCTGTGGCTTGATCCAGATAAGCACCGGTTGCGTAAGCGTAAAGACCTGGCCTGTCCGATAGCCCGGGCCACTGGCCACCGGCGGCAGTTTGTAGCCGGGAAAATTGGCGGAGGGGGGTGTTGGGCCGGAGCATCCGGCAAGAGCAAGCACCGCGAGAGTCGCGGCCACGAACAGAGATTGCCCTATGCGATGGGCCATGGTTTTGCGAGTACCCGCGGCAGAGGGTTGTTGTGATACCGGTGTTTGTAAAAGCTGGATCATACTCATGTTACCTTCCAAAAAAAGTTTTACGCTCATCCTCGCCACTCACATGTTAAGACTACTGTAATGAGAAAAGCGTTTTGCACCAAGTGACGAAAAGCTGGGCCGCCGGGCCATGGGTAGCGAAATATTTGGCTTTGATGGCCGTACCGTAGGGTAAACCGGGTTTTTCCTGCCAGGCAAGCCAAGTGTGCAAAATCGTCTTAATTTGGTCTTTTTTGGGAAATTTTGCCCCATAGGATACCGATTCTCCCGTGGATTTTTCCGCAAAGGCACGCAATGGATCGCCCTCCGCAATAAGCGTGTCCAACAAATGTTCCAATTTGCCCATTTCCAACTGATTGTCCGGCATGAGCCAGAACCCAACGCGGGCGTTGATTTCCGGAATGGTAAAAATTGTTCCTTTGGTCGATGGTCTATCAGGGACAGATTTTTCAAGATTCGGATATTCAGCCTTAAGAGACGATTTAATGATTGCATTACGTATTTGCTCCCACCGCTGGGCTGCAGTGGTATCAATATCCACTATAAAACCCACACTGAAGTTGTTAGCAGCCTTAATCCCCACGGGAATTGCTCGAAGCAATTTATCAATGCCATGGGCATTTTTAACCTCCACTACACGCGCATCAGCGGTGAATGGCAGGCCATTTATAGTAAGTAAATGGATGATTGAATTTTGATCATCAATCCCTTCAACATGCAATTCCGGAAGTTTTGGGGTTGCCGCCATTAGCGAACCTCAATTTCATGTTCGACTGCAGTTATTATTTCGGAACCGGAAAAGGCTATGCTCTGTGGTAATGTGCGATCCATTTTATGGGCTACGACCTGATCAGCGAATTCAGGGGTTTCTTCGCATAGACGAGCCAGTCCCTCCAGGCAATCCTTGCTATGGGTTGTCACGAAAATCTGAAGATCATAATCCATGGCGGCACGTATAATGAATTTCCAGAGATCAGGCATCAGAGAATAATGCAGGCCATTTTCGATTTCATCAATCATAAATATTCCGCCACGGGACAGGGTAGCCAGCGAAATGGCCAGCGATAACATACGACGAACCCCATCACCGAAACTGCCGAGAGGATAGCGAACACGCCCATCCTTCACACCTACCAAAATTCCACCTCCTCCTGCGGGAAACACAACATCTTGAATGGTTGGTTCAATGATCTGTAATAGTTGATTCACCCGATCTTCAAGCTGGTTAGCTAGAATGTTGTTCCATGCGGAACGCATAGTGGTTTCATCCAAACGATCTGGCCCCAGATATATTGATGGTTTGGCTGATTTTAATAGATGGGGCGGTGGCGGGAGCCGACGGGGATCCATTAGTAAAATACCATCAAAATCCATCGGCAGGTCGGAGAAACTGCCGGAAAACATCGCATTTTTTGCGGCACCTATATTCAACTTGCATCCAGGACTGGGAAATTTTGTGTCAACAACCAAGGAATGCACATCTGACTCAGGCTGTAATGGATTCAAGGAAAATTTCACACCGGGCAATTCGGGCTGTTGAGAAACTAAAAAACCATTCCCCATCGCAAGTTTACGACTATGTGTAAAATGGGAAAAATTGAGCAACGGTACATCTGGAATTGCAGGGAATCGTCCAAATTCCGCCTCTTGGCGCCGTTCGCATATTTGAAATAGTATTCTGGGGTCCCCGCCGGATGCCAGAAGTGCTATCGCCTCCAGCATTGCAGTTTTACCCGAATTGTTCCTGCCAACCAGCAAATTGACGCGCGCAATATGGTTCATGCGATATTCGCTAAAACATCGGTAATTGGAAACGGTCAGCGATTCAATCATGCGCATTCTCCGGCATCAATCACACTGTATTATTCCGGCTTTTGCTCCAGCAACGGCGCATCGTCCTGCGGTTCCTCCGGCGCCACGCGTGCCACGCCCACCAGAATGTCCTTTTCATCCAAACGGATCAGTCGCACACCCTGGGTGGCGCGGCCCATTTCGCGCAGTTCTCCGGTCACACCAATGCGCACCACCTGGCCGCCCCTGGTGATCATCATGAGTTCGTCGCTGTCGTTAATGGCCTGCACACTCACCACCGGGCCGTTGCGGTCCGTGGTG
>JAJYPG010000361.1 GCA_021795535.1 Planctomycetota bacterium | reverse complement strand
CGGTTGCGGCGCAGGCCAATACATCCCTGCCTTCCATGGCCGGCGGGATCGCCTGGGTCTGAATGGGTGTTGGATGGGTGAAGGCGAGGTCTTTAATTCCGCGCAGAATGTCGGCATGAAGGCCGAAAGAGGAAAAGGCCATAAGGCTCCAATAGAATAACCGATCCCGGAAACGCTCAACCGCGGGCTTCGGCGAATGTTCCCGCGTAAGCAACTCAACATTGAGGGGTTTATCGTCGGGAAGGATGATGGATTAATGGTAGCAGATCATGTAAAACAAAGCAAATTGCGGGAAATTGCATTCTTACAAATCCATGCGATACTATTCTTCCGATTGAATGAATGCTTTGTCCTGCCGTAGAAGACGCAATGATTGATCCTCGATTTTGACTTTCGATTTTTGAAACAGGATCTGCTGTGGCTGATGGCTTGTATATTGGTCTGGATCTTGGCGGAACGAATATCAAAGCCGGCGTGCTGGATTGTGCCGGCAAGGTAATCTCCAAAGCCGGCGTGCCCACCGGCCGCGGTCCCGACGCGGTGATCGCGAATATGATTGTCGCCGCCGGCCAGGCGGTTCGGACGGCGGGTCTGACGCTCGATGCCATCGCCGCAGTGGGTATTGATTCCCCGGGGCCATTGTCCACCGAAAAAGGCATTGTCATCCGCTGCGCTAATTTGCCAGGTTGGGAAAATGTTCCATTAAGAGATCGTATCTCGGCGGCATTGGGTAAACCGGCGATTCTGGAAAATGACGCGCGCGCCGCCGCCTACGGGGAATTTTTTGCCGGGGCGGGAAAAAGCTTAAATGTACGCAATATGATGATGATTACCCTGGGTACGGGTGTGGGCGGCGGTATTATTGTCGATGGGCGGTTGATTCGCGGCCACACCGATATGGCGGGGGAGTTGGGTCATGCGATTGTCGTGCCGGATGGAGCCTTGTGCGGCTGTGGACAAAAAGGGTGCCTGGAAATGTACACGGCCGCCAGCCGCGTGGGGCAGCGGGCGATGCAGGCGCTTCAGGACCCGGAAGTGACCTCCAGCCTCCGTGATGCTCTGAATCAACTCGGGGAACTTACCGCGCGCGATGTGGAAGATCATGCCCGGCGGGGTGATGAACTGGCTTTGGAAATCTGGAATCAGACTTGCCGGTACCTGGCTATCGCCTGTATCAGTGCGGTGCATTGGCTGGATCCGCAGATGATCATATTCGGCGGCGGCATGGCTGCGGCGGGGGAGTTCCTTTTGCAACCCGTCCGGCGGTATTTTGATGAAAATTATTGGAAAATGGATCCGCCCGCCGTCGCCATCCACTCTGCGGAACTCGGCAATGATGCGGGCATAATCGGTGCGGCCGCTTTGGCCTGTGCTATGATGCACGCGCCTTGAAATTGAAGGAATGAAATATGTCGGAAACCCCCAAGGTCCTGGCGGTCATATCGGTACAGGGTAGAGATCAAAAAGGCGTCGTCGCAAAATTCGCCACATACGTGGCCGCCAATGGTATTAACATTGAGGATATGGAACAGCGCGTGGTCCGCGGCATATTTGTCATGGATATGCTCGTTGATCTGCATGATATGACCATTTCTCTGGATCAGCTGATTACCGGATTATTGGATTTGGGGCGGCAAATCGGCATGGAGGCCCGTATTACGCTCCGGCAAACCCGCAAGGCCAAGCGCGTGGTGGTACTGGTCAGCAAAGAACCGCATTGCCTGCAAAAGCTGCTGGATCTGAATCGTCAGAATGAACTCAACGGCCAAATCGTTTCAGTGCTGGCCAATCATCCGGTGCTGGAAGATGTTGCCCGTGCCGCCGAATTGCCGTTCGCCTTTACGCCCTCTGGTCCGGATGAATCAGCAAAAACGCGGCATCGGCAATGGCTGCTGGAAAAACTGCGGTCTTTGGAACCGGATCTCATTATTCTGGCCCGCTACATGCAGATTCTTTCACCGGAAATTATCGCCGCATTCCGCTCTAAAATTATCAATATCCACCCCTCATTACTGCCCTATTTCCCCGGGGCCAATCCGTATCGGCAGGCCTTTGAAAGCGGCGTGCGCGTCACAGGGTGTACAGCCCATTTTGTCACTGCGGAACTCGATACAGGTCCCATTATCCTGCAGGATGTTTTCCATATTAATGTCGGGGTGGATCAAGCCGAGGATGTCCGCCGGCGCGGCTTGGAACTTGAAGCCCAGACCCTGGGTAAAGCGGTCAGATATTTCCTTAATGAAGAACTCGTCGTGGTGGAAGACAAAGTGGTTTTCAAGCCCGGAGTAAGCTCATTTCATAAAAACAACGAAAATGCGATTCCCGGAAAGTAATGTTGATTATTAACCTTTACTTCGACGCTTGACTGGTAGTCGCCGGCTCTGTTTGCGCTGTATGCGCCATGATACCGTAGCTGTGCGGCGGATACCGCAGGGATTCAATCCAGTTAATGACTTTATTTACGCCGAATTTCAGCGGCATGGGACCTTTCTTTCCCGGATGCTGATATGCTTGAAGTTCTCTGGGTTGCAGATATTGCAGCAACAGAGACATACGCGGATTATACAGGCTGATCAGCGGCATATTTTTATAACGGAACCGTGTAAGCGTCAGGAAATTGGTGTAGGTTTTCCGAATATTGTTGCCGCTCTGATCGCCGTAAATCCGGAAGCCCGGAGCGTTTTGTCCGCGGTGACAGCCCACCGTTCCGCAGCTTTGCAACACAATGGGCTGAATATTGGTGCGGAATATTTTCATCACCTGCGGGTCACTCTTAATTTGAACTTTATCCCAATATTTTTTTGTACCCAGCCGACGGATAAGATAAATCTGTCGGTTAAAATTGTCCGGACTGATAAAGTGTTCATAATCCCGCCGCGTCATTGTGCGGTTCTGAAACATGGGGTTACGCAAAATAATATTACGCCAGAACGCCATGAGCGTCTTACGCCGGTGCAGAATGCTTCCCTCAATCGGGGCCGTTTCATGGCGCTGGAGCTGCCAGAATCGAATCTTGTAAACATCGTTCATTGTCAGGAGTCTTTGCCCGCCGGCAGCG
>JAJYPG010000360.1 GCA_021795535.1 Planctomycetota bacterium | reverse complement strand
GGTCGCAGGGACCGCAATGCAGCCAACCGACTGATAGACAAGTGGTGGCAGGCAATGAGTTCCGAGTCGCGTGAATTATATGGCAAACCATGGCCGGGAAAGCCCAGAGATCGGCGTGGGGCCAAGCCATTTTCGAAAAGCCTGTGGGATATTAAAAAGCCACCGCCAACCTACGCCCTGCTGTGCGGCGTTATTAAGTCGATTGATGCACTGGCACTTTCCACTCCCAAACATGTTCGCCACTGGCACCAGCGACGGGGAAACACCTGGCGGAGTCAGCGGATAAATCCGTAAATCCAACAGCAGCTGGCGAGAGCGGAACAAGCAACGCAAGAGAATTGCCGAAGATTATTCGTCGCCAATTTCCGCCAACGCCCGGAGTGCTTCAACACGGGCAAGGGCGGCTTTGCGTTTACGGGTTTGCAAATCGGTTTCCGAAGGCATGGCCTGGGCTTTGGCATCTTCGGTGGAGATAAGGTCTGAATTCACCGCCGATTCCGGGATTGCATCATCGGTTAGAACGGTAAGGATGTTGTCTTGCATCTGGGCGTAGCCACCGGTGACGGCAAAACGGTAAACACCGTTCGGACTGGTCAGTTTAAGCACGCCGGGCTTCATGCGGGTAATAAATGGCGCATGCTGATTGAGCACCCCAAGAAGGCCATCATCGGCGGGAACGACGGCAAAATTGGCGTTCGTTTCCAGAAGAACCGATTCCGGGGTTACAATAGAGGCCTGAAAGGTAGATTCGGACATTGGCAGTTATTCCTCTCGCGTTTCACAAGCAGGGGAATATACACGAAATGCGCGAACAATGCCATATTTCCCGCAACCGATGAGTGAAGGGCGGCGGAAAACGGTTTTCTCTGGAGAGTTCAGTCATGCAAAAACAGGTCAGTGACGGAATTGTTATTTGCTGCGATTTCTGCCATCTGGAATGGGATGGGCATTCTGGCATGGTGGAAGGGCACCATGGCTCGGCCATCTGCCTGAATTGCATGGAGAAGGCACTGCGTGAGAAAAAGATGGGAGAAGGCAAATACGCCTGCACGCTGTGTCTGCGGATTAACATGCCGCCGAGCATGGAGCGTTCGAGGCATCGGAGCCATCCAGAGGCGTTGGTCTGCCAGGAATGCCTTTATCAGGCGGCCAAAGCAATGACCAAAGCTCCCCATGTGGACTGGAAATGGAAAGGGCCGGGGCATTAGCAGCGTCGCGGCAAATATCTCAATACATGGTCGAGATCGTTTATCCGCGACAAAAATGCGGAATTTTCCAATATTTTCGAGATTTCTGTTGCAAGTTATGGAGAAAGCCGTATTTTAACGTACATTCGGAGTCCTTTTTGCATTCATGCTGGCGATCGCGTACAGCACAAGAAGGAAAAAGGTTCGTTATTCTTGAAGGAGAATTCCATGGCCAAGTCGCTCACCAAATCCCAAATTTCCGCGAAAGTTGCGGAAGCGGTTTCCAAAGCCACGGGGCAGGAAATCAGCAAAAAGCAGGCAGTTGCCGCGATTGAAGCTCTCGCTGCGCTGGCTTATAAGGAAGCTAAAAACAAGTTCACAATTCCCGGCCTCGGCAAACTGGTTCTGGTGAATCGCAAGAAACGCATGGGCCGTAACCCGGCCACCGGCGAAGCGCTGGAAATTCCCGCGAAGCGCGTGGTTAAGTTCCGCGTATCCAAGGCCGCCAAAGATGCGATTTTGGGCACCCGGTAAGATATTTGTATTCCTCTGGAATTTCTTTTGTGCATGGCAAAATAAAACGCCACAAAGCACGCGAGAAATACAAAGGGAAGCCACCCCGTGAAATACCGGGGTGGTGTTTTTTTTCCCAGCCGGGGCGAAGCGAAACTCCGCAGATCACAACGGCGCCGCGAGCATGTAATCTCGATATACCGCACGGAGCTTTTTAAGAGCAGGAAGAGCGGGACCGTATGGAGCATTCTCGCATACCAGATTACATCGGACGGCGTTCAATGGTCTGGTCGTAAATGGCAAGGAGTTTTTCCTTGTCGAAAATCATTTCCTCGCGAGTCAGGCCCACTATGTCATATTCGTAGGTAAGCTCAATGGCGTCCACCGGACAGGCTTCCTCGCACATGCCGCAGTAAATGCAGCGCAGCTCGTCAATATCAAACTTGATGGGATATTTTTCACGGTCAGGCCAGGTTTGCGGAGCCGCATCCCCCACAATATGAATGCAGTGGGCCGGGCAGGCGGTGGCACACATATAACAGGCCACGCATTTCACCCGTCCCTGTTCATCGCGGTTCAGGCGGTGAACACCGCGGTAGCGGTGAACATCCATGCCGCGGTCCAGTACCGCCATATTTTCCCGCCGCTCTTCCGGGTATTGCATGGTAAGCACATTTCCACCAACAGACTTAAACAGGTGGGTGATGGTTGTGCCCAGCCCGGATAAAACCGCCGGCATAAACATGTTTTCGCCCGCAGTGAGCCGCGGCGGTTGTAACTCAATAACATCTTCCGGCTTCATCAAAGCCCTTTCATCCTTAACTTTCACACTCTCAAGCCCTTAAGGCCCTCAAGCACCTGAAATAATACGCTCTGCGGCTTGGCAAAGCCAGAGTGCCGCATCACGTCCGGGAACTGGAGTGAGGAAATTTTTCCGGAACAGGCGGAAAGTGGCTGTTTTTGGCCTAAAATACATACCAAAAATGCGTTCGACGAACCGGTGAAAAGCGGCTGAGGACAGCCGCGATCCCAGAGGCCCGGTAAAATTGTCACGACCGGGGACTGAATCGATAG
Organism: Planctomycetota bacterium; assembly: GCA_021795535.1. The sequence goes on along the minus strand of JAJYPG010000360.1, from coordinate 286 downwards.
GCCTGAAACGCTATCCAGGTTTTTTTCAAGCGGCCAAGCCGTACCCGCCCATCAAGCACCCGCAGTGGGCGAAGCGATATTTTACGCAAAATGCCCGAATAAATAGCGGTCATCGCCCATAGAGAAGCGCGGCTGTCAGATGCGATGCAATCCTCCAGGCCGGCGCTGCGCTCAAAATAATTTCTGGCGCGATCAATTTCAAACCGCAAAAGGGCACCGGTTTGCGGGCGATGCCGGGTGGAAAGAATCTCGTCCGGAGCAACAGAAAACCGCTGCATATTTTCCG
>JAJYPG010000359.1 GCA_021795535.1 Planctomycetota bacterium | reverse complement strand
GAACGAGCCTTGAAACTTCTGGCTTTGTACCCAGTACGGTGAAGGGCTAAAATAAAGAAAACCCCTGTATTTACAGGGGTTTTCTGCTTTTAGTGGGGGGAACTACGGTTTAAAAAACAAAATTCACGCTTGGGTAATGGCTAATTGACTTTGAGCATTTCCGCCAATGCCCGATAGTCGGTCTTGCCGGTTCCCAGCAAGGGCATTTGTTCAATTGGTCTAACTGCCCGCACATTGTGTAGTCCGGAGAGGCCAGCGGCGCGAATTGCCTCGTTGGCTTGTGTCCGGTCCACGGGTGTGGTGGTAAACAAAATCAGTTCCGGGTGTTCTTCATCCGCTGTTGGCACCACAGCCAGTCCGGGGCCTTTATCCGCGGGAGTTGGGAAGTTTTTTTGAAGTACCTCTTCAATGGCTGGAAGTGAAACCATTTCGCCGCCAATTTTTACAAATCGCTTCAACCTCCCCATGAAAGTCAGCAGGCCGCCACTATCGGCCTGCACCAAATCTCCGGTTTTATACCAAAGTTCTCCCCGCCATTGTACAAACGGCGATGGCCCTTCATAATTCAAATAACCCGGAAAAATACTCGGCCCGCGCACCAGCAACATGCCAGGTTTACCCGGTTCCACCGGCTGATCGGTATTCGTATCCACAATGGCGCATTTAACCGAAGGCATTGGTCGGCCAATGGTTCCCGGACAGGGATCCTCCTGGCGTGTCACGGAAACAAAAGGCGAGCATTCGGTAATGCCATACCCTTCAATAATGGTTGCCCCGGCGCAACTTTTACGCAATGCCGTGTACACTCCCGGTGGGCATTTTTCCGCACCAGTGACGCACAGCCGCAGAGAAGACATATCTGCCCCTCTGCTGCCCCGCATAATGTTGGAAAGAAACGTTGGTGTTCCCAAAAGAATTGAAACGCGATGGGTGGCGATTATTTTCGCCAATGTGGCTACCTCATTCGGATTGGGGTAATGCACCACCTTCACGCCGGAAAGAATGGGAAGCAGCATGGTTCCGGTCAGGCCGAAGGAATGGAAGGGGGGCAGCATGCCCAGGAAGCGGTCATCCGCACGAATGCAAAAACTATTCAAGGCATCGCGTATGTTGGTCAGCAGGTTCTCATCTGTAAGTGGCACCGCTTTGGGAAGTGATTCAGAACCGCTGGTGAAGAGCACCACCGCCGTTGGTGAAGCCTTTTCCATTCTGATTAAATGGGGACGGCGTCCGTCTGCCCTATTGCCGCCGCCGGAAAGTAACAATCCCGGAAAAAATCTGGCTTTAATTGCCGCCGTTATTTTTGCGCCACGTCCCAGCGATTCTGCCAACGTTTCCAGCGGCACCATTGCATGTTCCAAAGCGGAGAGGTCTGTTCCCTGGTCGACCAGTCGTTGCAGAAGAACTTTCGCTGTTAGAATATATTTTACGCCCAGCAGGTCCATCGCATGGCGGACATTTCGCTCACCGGCAGTCCAGTTAATCATCACCGGAATTTTTCCTGCAAACAGCGCAGCGAGATAAACGCTGTCTGCGGCGACTGATGCCGGCAACAGAATACCAACATAATTTCCTTCCAATGCCGCAATTGGTTTTTGCAGCGCAAAGATAGTGGTGAGCAAATCGCGATAGGTTTTCGCCCCACGTTGTAAATCCGCCACAATGACGCGGTTGGGGTTGCGGTTCGCCTGGGCGAGAAAAACCTCTTGAATGGTTTTGCCATCGGGAATTTGTACGCGGTCATGGCCATGGTCGGTCATCCACGCGGCCACGGGCGCTGGCACCCGCACGTCAAAAGCCTCTGCGGATAGTTTCCCGCGGGCCGCCAGCATCACATCACGCACGGTATTCACCGCTTCCACACCGGGGATGGCAACAGCGAATTCCTTTTCCAGCCAGAATATAAGGTCCGTTATGGCCAGGCTGTCCATGCCCAGATCGCCGGCAAGCTGCTGCTCCTCTGAAAGAGACGCTATTCCTGTCGCCTTTTGCAGATATTCCATCACAATCTCTCGTGTGGCGGACGACACATCTGAATCGTTGGTCGTGGACGCCATACTGATGGCGATATCGGGGAGATTGCGAATGCCCCCTTTTTCCCACAGGCTGTACGGAACGTAACGGGCGGGTGGCGCCTCGGCATTATAAAATGCATCAAGATAACTATTAAGCGTTGTTCGATTCGCCTGCCGTGGCAGATCTGTTGGTTCCACAAGTGTTATATTCACTTTTCGCCGTGGTGCAAAAAACAGGCCGCTGGCCAGCAATGCCGGAAGGTGGTTCAGCAATCCATTCTCCAGGCGAGGCGCTTTTTCTGTGGCCCAGCCGAAACTACTGCCCCAAAGCCCGATGGTGCGTACAAGCACCACGCGTATGTCGGGCAATTCGCCAAGGATGCGGTGTACTCCACTTACCGCTCCAAGGGTTTCCTCTCGCTGCCGCATGATGCGGCCCGCCGGATAAAGCAGAACATTTTCACCGCGTTGCAATGCTTTAATACACATTCCAATCGCCTCGCCAGCACGTCCCGCCGCTCCATGGTCCAGTCGGGAGACATCGGCAATGGGTAACACGCCAAGTATTTCTGTTAGTTGACGAATGATCGGCTTGTTGATTTGATTTTCCAGCGCCAATGGCCGCACCGCGAACTTTCCATGAAGAAACGCAGTCAGAATAACCGGATCGATAAGAGCTGGATGATTGGGCAGAAAAAGAATTCCCGTGCCACCGCGCTGTGCGACCTGTTTTATTCCTGTCACTTTGACACGGTATCGTAATGGCAAAACCATGCGTGTGACAGCGCATAACCCCCTTGCCGGCCATGATGGCTTTCCCGGCAGGTTATGTACAAACACCGTTGCCATCCAGATGGCAACCGGCAATGTGCATATCCCGCCCAATAGAAATATTTCGGTTGGTTTGAATAAATATGCCAATGGTGTGTAAATCAGGCTTCCCATCAGAATTCCAAAAAAGCCAAGGAACCATGCGGCGGCAATGACCCGCCCGCGGTGTTCCGGTTCCGGCCTGACTTGAAAAAAACTCTCCAGGGGAACCATC
>JAJYPG010000358.1 GCA_021795535.1 Planctomycetota bacterium | reverse complement strand
CGCGCAACTCGCCGATTTCCCGATAACCTTTCAGCTTGGCGGACATGATCCCAATATTTTGAATTCCTGTGATTTGCTGGTAGTTAATCCGGCGGTTGATAAATCTCGCTCCGAATTTTTTCAGGCGGCACTTCATAAACACATTGCCATCACCACCGAGATCAATATTTTCCTGGAACATTGCCGGGCAAAAATTATCGGCGTTACCGGCAGCGTGGGCAAATCCACCACCACCGCGATGATTCATCTGGCTATCACGGCGGCATTAAAAAACAGTCTCAGCCGTCAAACCTGCTGGCTGGGGGGGAACATCGGCCATTCACTTCTCGGAGACCTCGCAGAAATCAATTCCGATGATTTTGTGGTCTTGGAGCTTTCCAGCTTTATGCTTGAAGACCTGCCATGGATACGTTTTTCACCGCATATTGCCGTTGTGACAAATCTGGCAGGCAATCATCTGGATCGGCATGGAACATTGGAAAATTATGCCGCCGCCAAGCAGAATATTTTGCGATTTCAACACGCGGATGATTTGGCTATTCTCAATGGTGATGATCCAACCGTGCGCACGTGGGCCACGATCACCTCTGGTCGGGCCATGGAATATCGCCTTGAAAATCAGGAAGAAATAAAGCTTGCCGTGCCGGGGCTGCACAATCAGTCCAACGCCCGCGCCGCGCTTGCTGTGCTGCAGGCCGTTGGCTTGGCAACGCAGACACCGGCGGCACTGGCGGCGCTGGCAGAATTTCCGGGCCTGCCGCATCGCCTGGAGTTGGTGCATACAAGTGCCGCCGGCGCGCAATGGTTTAATGATTCCAAAGCCACCACGCCGGAGGCGGCGATTACCGCTTTGGCGGCCCTGGAGAAAAATACCTTTATCTGCATTGTTGGCGGGTATGACAAACATGCGGATATGGCGGAATTATGCCGACAATTAGCACACCGCGCTGGAGCGGTTCTGGGCATTGGCGCTACCGGTCCGGCACTGGTTGCCGGATCTATTGCCGCAGGCGCGTCGCGAGATTATGCCATGTATGTAGAAACGCTCGAAAGCGCTGTGACCTGTGCTAAAAATTGGATCGGACATCGACCATCCGGCGCAAAAAAGTTAAACGCGGTGCTCTTGTCACCGGGATGTGCGTCTTATGATCAGTTTGCCAATTATGAACAGAGAGGCGAAATCTTCGCCGCTTTGGCCCGGCAATAGCTGAGCCATGGCGAATATTCCAGCGGTGATACCTGCTTACGCATTGAGTTCGGGCAGGGGGTGGCATTTTGGCCTTATCACAATCCGGTGGATGCGGGGACAGGATCCTACGGCAAATTCGCCGTTCCAGCAGGTTGAATCAGCTTTACGCCTCCTCTGGTTTTGGACAGATTCCAGATAATGTGTCGCGCTTGGCCATGAATGCTCCCGCTGGCATCGGAGATAATGGCATTTTGCCCATTGAGGCCATACGCCTGTGCTATTTCGGTGGCGGCATCAAATTTTAACATGCCGGCGGCCAGATTCAGTCCGCTGACCTGAAGTACGGCATTATTCGCCGTTACACTTTGCAGTCGCGTTGGGCCGCCCATGCCCAAGTCCACGCCATTCTTGGCCGCTGGGCCGGTATGATTTAATTTGGCCAGAAGTTCATCCGCATCCAGCAACACCATGCCGGAATTGGGATTCTTAGTGTTACTGCCGCCTGCCGCTTTGGGAGTTGGCAACGGTTTAACGGGGCGGAATCTCAGGTGAACCTTTCCGCGCAGATTTACCAGCCCGGTTTTGGCGTTATACGTCAGTGCGTGCGCCCATGAAAATCCGCTTTGACCGCGTTGCTGCGCGGTGTTGGCCGTTGTGGCGGGGCGGTAGTCTTCCAGGACCATTTCCCCGGCGGTGGGAATTTTCAGCAAACCTTCAACCGCATTGTAAACGAGTTTCGGACAATTTAGGCGCATACGGGTAAGCAGCGTTCCGGTTTTGCTGTAGCTGGCATCACGGGCCACAACCGTATTTCGGCCCAGGGGACCCGAAGCAATGAGCTGCGCCAGTTTCATGGCATTGCGATCCGTCTTACGCCGTTGAAAGTGAATGAGCATCGATGGGGCCATTAAGCTGCTGTGCTGTTCGGGCCGCCCCACAAGCGCGGCAATCACATGCCCTGCAAGCGTGGCCTGCCTGGTCTTGGCCGAATATTGCATCTGCTTGAGCCATGATACCTCCACACGCGGTTGAGCCGCTTTGGACGATTCCGGCATGCTCAATTTGCCGGCACCGGGAACCGTTACCTGCTCAAGCTTGCGTTGTAATTTGATCGTGCGGCCCTTGAGCCAATCGGCTCCTTGATAAATAGCCGATTCAATGGTGCCCGCGGTATTCGACTGCAGCGTTGCTGTGCCTGCTGTGTGATCCCCGGATAGTTCATACGCGGTAGCCTTGATGGGGCGTCCAATATGATAAATATGAACAATGGTGTTATTCCATATCTTGAACCGGCCCACCGTATAGCGTCCGCCCGGATTATCCGCTGTGGAGCGCGGACTTGCGGCGTGAATGCCACTGCGGCTTATCAACGCTGCGCGAAGCATGCCTCCGGTAATGGAAAATTGTTCCGGAATGTCGCCGTGCTTGGAGGCCTTCTGGTAGAACGTCAGTGCGATATGATCGTTGGCCTGTAATTCAGCCGGCACGGGGGTGCTTTGCGCATTGGCCTGCCGAGTCAGGAGAACCAGATGTCGGCATGACATTTGGTTCGTATCTTCGGATGGTAAGCCCGGATTGGCCGATGAAATCGCAACGTTTCCGTCAGCGGAAAAAAAGCGTAATGCGCTGCCCGAATGGTTGCCAGAAATTTGGATAAATCGGGCGGTAAATTTCTGAGCGTGCAGTGAAGTCTGGGTATTGGCCAGCGCCGCGCCACCGGTCAAAATAATATCTTTAACCGCCAATTTACCTTGTCCAATCGCTGGTGCGGTGGAAGTGGAATGATTCTGCGACGGTGAAAGCTGCACCGCGAGTTGTTTTAACCACGAGCCATGCCACGGATTTTTGCCGCCCGCCGCACCGGTCATTTTAAAC
>JAJYPG010000357.1 GCA_021795535.1 Planctomycetota bacterium | reverse complement strand
CAGCGAATTGCACCGGGAATTATTTCAATGGCCAAGCAAAACGGCATTCGCATCGTGAACATCCGTATCAATACCTTCCGCCAACTTTTCGCAACTACCAGAACCCTCGGTAGTATCAGCGGATGCCAAAAGCAGGCGGCGGCAGCGATAACCAAGCTTAAATCAGAGTTGAATATTCTGGCACACAGTCGGCCCCAAAAACCGCCGCGTGTGGTATATATAATCTCCACCGAACCAATAATGGTGGTGGGCGCGGATAATTTTATGGATCAGGAAATAACGCTGGCTGGCGGAATTAACGTGGCGGAACGCTGCGGTGACGGATTTCCCACTATTACACGCGAAACACTGGTGTGTCTAAATCCGCAAGTCCTCCTGATTTCAAAGCCTGGCGAGCCAGTCGCATCCGGCCCGCAGGATCCCCGCCTGCTACCCTGGTTGAAATTACCCATTGCCGCTGCGTCCCACAAACGCGTAGATTTAATAACCTGGCCTCGGGCACAGATGCTCACGCTCCATGTGTACCACCTGATTTGCCGCCTGCGGAAGTGTATGGATGCCGCACCTAACGCAGGGGGTAGCCAATGAAAGCGATGAATCTATCACGGTTGACGGCCATTACACTCGCTGGGGTGTTTTTGACACTTCTAATATTTGTCGTATGTTTGGCTTTCGGGCCGGGCATGCCAGGCCAGCAGGCGATTTCAGTTGGATTTCCCAGAATGGCCATCCTGCAATTGCGTCTCACTCGCGTAGAAGCGGCGGCTATTGCGGGAGCCGCACTGGGCTTAGCGGGCGTACTGTTGCAGGGGTTGCTGCGAAATCCATTGGCGGATCCATTTGTTCTGGGTATTTCCAGCGGTTCAACGGTGGGGGTAATGATCTGGATTGTTTTTGGCCAAGCCATGCTGCAGTCTTTTACCAGTAGTCCATGGATGGAGAATCTATTTGCCAATGGTCAAACCATTCCGGCGCTGGTGGGGGCGGTTGTGGCCACGTGGCTGGTTTTTCTACTGGGGCGGCGGCGCGGCGGAATGTTGGATCCTATGACGCTGATACTTTCCGGTGTGATCATCAGCACCATCGGCGGTGCGCTGGTGATGTTGCTGAATAATCTGGTTCCCTACGGTGCCAGAACGGATATTTTAAACTACATGTTTGGTTATATCAGCGAAGGAACATCTCATACGCTCATACTGGCGGCATTTATCTCCTTTGTGCTGGCGTGGGCTGGCGCGTTGACGCTCGGTGGTGCGATGAATATAGCGTCTTTTTCCGATGCGGAAGCCCATAGTCTGGGTATTCAATTAAGTTCTCTGCGATTATCGGCGTTTGCTTTGGCGGCGTTGGCAACCGCCGCTTCCATTACCGTGGCCGGCCCCATCGGTTTTGTTGGTTTAATCTGCCCGCATGTATGCCGCGGAATATTTGGACCCGACCATCGACAATTGTTTATAACCAGTCCGCTTCTGGCGGCCATATTTCTGATGCTTGCTGATACGTTTGTCCGGAGCACCGGTGCCTATTTCAACGGTGAATTACCGGTGGGTGTTATTACGGCGTTGTGTGGTGGCCCCTTTTTCCTTTATCTGCTGAAGCGTCGGCGAACATGGATGTAATAAGTCGTGGATAAATATGCTTATGAGTGGTAAACATCCTGACGCCCCATCCGTTGCATTGCCCGGTGGCATTGCGATTGAGTCGACCAATTTAAGTTACCAGTACGTTGCAGGCCAAACGGCGGTAGATGATGTCGCTGTACCATTTTATGCCGGCGAAGTGACGATGATCGTTGGCCCCAATGGTTCCGGTAAATCCACGCTGCTGCAACTGCTTCTAGGCCATCTCACCCCGTCCGCCGGAACCATCACGGTACACGGCCAAAACATAACAGGTCTGCATCCATTGAATCGCGCCGCCCTGCTGTCTTACGTTCCGCAAACACCCCAGGTAAGCTTTGCGTACAGCGTTCAAGAGATTGTTGCGATGGGATATTGGGCCCATCGGCGTCGCGCGCTGCGCGCATCTGTGCCAGCGGGCGATCAGTCGGCAATGGATCGGATTGTTCAAACCATGTGGGATTTGGATATTCACGCGCTAGCCCAACGCACGTTTGATGAACTCTCGGCCGGAGAACGCCAGCGCGTGGCCATCGCCCGAGCTTTGGTGCAAGACACGCCGATTATTCTGCTGGATGAACCCACCGCGGCACTGGATGTGTGGCATCAATTGGAATTATTGGATCACTTAAAATCCCTGGCCCGCGACCGGCAAAAAGCGATCATCTGGGTCACCCATGATTTAAACCATGCCCGCGCCAATGCCGATCGCGTATTGATTATGCACGAAGGGAAGTTGGCCGCGCACGGCAACCCCAAGCATGTCCTGACCTCCGATATACTGGAACCCATTTACCGCGTTCATGTTACGCTCCGCGATGACAATTTACTTTTTTCCCGTTTTTCCTCGAGTTAAACTCATGTATTCCGGCTTTTACTCAACTTTTTGATCATTTCTGCCGTTGTTAACAGTGCGGTTGGCAGACAGATTGTTTTCTTGTTTTACTTTCCCAGATGATAACAATAGTGACACAGGACGGCGGATTGGATCAAACCGTGGTCGCAGCACTGGCCGGTGCCGCACAAATGATAACCACAAATACGCGCGCCATTTCCGAGTACTATTCCGTGCAGAAATTACAATATTAATCAGAACCCGCGCAGGCATATCACTATCCAATTTTAACTTCCCCGATTATAAATAACAGTATGAATGTTTGGGATACACGATACAGCGATCCGGGTCATGCGTATGGCACAGCGCCGAATGATTTTCTTCGCGCACACTATACCGCCCTACCAATGGGCCGCATTTTGAGCCTGTGCGAGGGTGAGGGGCGTAACGCCGTATTTTTGGCCAGCGTGGGGTATAAGGTATCAGCCGTGGATGCGTCGCGTGTTGGAATGGAGAATGCAGAGGTTCTGGCGCAACAGCGAAACGTAAAAATAGAAACTGAAGTTGCCGACATGACGGCATACACGATCCAACCGAATTGCTGGGACGGGAT
>JAJYPG010000356.1 GCA_021795535.1 Planctomycetota bacterium | reverse complement strand
CACCTTGCGGGCCACAAGATAATAAACCGGTTTTCCCATCCCCGGTATGGACATGCCGAGAATTGGCGTGCGGACACTCTGCGGCTGACCTTCCAGGATAAAGCCTTCCCAGCGGTTAAAGCGCTGCGCAATTTCATTGACCAGCAGTTGGTTGGGGGAGATCATAATCGCTCTGCCTCCCCAACGCAGATTGGGAAACACATCTTCGGGGGAAAGGGCGGTTTCCGCCGGTAAAAACAGGTGATAGGGCAAGCCGCGGGTGGTGTTTTCCATCCCATGAGCCAGACTTCCGCTGTATTCCGCATCACGCGCGAAAACTTTGTTCTGGATGAGCTTCACGGCTGTCGATTTATCCGCCAGGGCTTGCAGACGTTCGAGCGAAGCTTTTCGGTCACTTTTCAAAGCCATGAGGGCACCAACCTTTTTTATGTCCCGGCGCGCCGGGAACCGCGCGCTGCGGCAACTGTTAATTTGGTCTGCACAACATCTCCGCCCGGAGCAAAGCGTTTTATGGCGCAGGCCACCATTCCTTTATCGGAGGCAAACGCATCGGCCATGAGATTTTTAACCGGGGATTTCTCCACCACGTCCGAATAATGTTTTTATCGTTGTTATCGGAATAAATCGTGCACTTTTTTTGTCACCGGAGAAAATATTCAGCCATTCAAGTTTGTCGGCGCAACGATCCGATGGCTCAATTCCCAAGCGCCGGATTTTTGTCTGCACACCGGCTGCCGATGAATCATGATGCATCCGCATCAGCGGAAACGGGCATGGATCGCATAGAGATTATTGTTTGGCACTGGCTATAAATGTTCGCACTTCCCGGGCCAATTTGTTCCGCATCGGGGCGGGATGATAAACCATGTGGCCACCCCGAAAAAACACTTCGTGAATGTTGGATTGCAGCTTGCGGCTCAAATCCAGATGATCCATGGTGTAAATGGTTCCGAAAAAGGGGGTGGCTAAATCAAAGTAGCCGCTGCATACCAGCACTTTCATAAACGGATTGCGAATCATCGCCCGTTGAAGGTTATCCGTAACATAAAGAAATCCCATCCCGTTGCCGCCAAAGTGCCATGGATAGACATCATTGGAGAGTGTTTTGTACGGCAGGTTGTTGCGGTATTTCAGGTCTTCGCGCACATACTGATCAAAAGCGCTGGTAAACGGTGCAATGAATCGGGACATCGCCGGGTCATAGGACGCTGTGCCACCGGTAGGATTCGGATTGTAGCCGGTTAATCGCGTATCCATGCGGCCAATGACTTTGCGATCATTCCGCAACAGCGATTGTTCAAAAAGACCGGGGCCGACGCGTAAATCAGCCAACAGCCATTCCTGTTTGGATAAGCCCGTATATCGCGCCAGTTTGGCGGCGATGGCATCACGCTGCGCGGTGGTTAGGCTGCTGCCCTGGGCGAGGGCTGAAATATAATCCGTAATGGCCCAGTGTTCCACCTTTTTTAGCGTGCGGTGAAAATGCTTTTCCAAATCCGGCGCGAGTTTATGGTGGTACCATGCCGCGGCGGTATACGATGGAAGATATAGTGGGTACGGCGTGTCATTGCCGAAGTTGGGTTCCAGAATCTGGAAATTCAACGCGCAGGAAATCAGTATCACGCCGTTGAGCGTCATGCCCTCGTGCTCGGAAAGATAATCCGCCAGACCGCAGGCGCGGGTGGTGCCATAACTCTCACCGGCCAGGAATTTCGGCGAACCCCAGCGTTGATACATTGTGGTGTAAAGCCGGATAAAAGAGGCCACGGAGGCAATATCCTGTTGCACACCATAAAATTTCTGGCCCGGAACACCCGGTTCCGGATGGCTTAATCCGGTGCCGACGGGATCCACAAACACCAGATCAGACGCATCAAGCCACGTTTGATGATTGGCGACAAGCTGGTATGGCGGCGGCGTGACGTTGCCATCGGGCGTAAGTTCGACACGCATAGGCCCGGCACAGCCGAGATTCAGCCAGACCGAAGCTGCTCCGGGACCTCCATTGAATAAAAACGTAATAGGTCGTTTGTCGCGCTGCGCGGCGGCGCTGACTCCAGGCTTCGGGTCTTTGGTATAGGCAATAAAAAAAATCTTGGCCTGGACTTTGCCATTGGTTTTCATGGGCAGATAACCGGTGGTGACCGTATAGTGCAGGACTTTTTTATTTATCGTTATGTGCGAGTGCACAACCGATATGGCGTTGGGATTGGATTTTGGTAAGTGCGCCTGCGCGACGGCCTGTTTTGCGTGGTGGGGGGGCTCTTTAACGGCAGTTGGCGCGGCCATGGCCACATTTCCAACCGCCGCCGTACCGGCCAAAAGGAAAATTCCACCAACCGCTGCCGCCATCCGCATATTCATCAACTCCAGCTTAATTGTTATTCAAAATACCGCCTGAAGGCGAAGATATAAGGCCAATGCCCCGCATACGCAAGCCGGCAGGATAATATTTCGCTTTCATTTCTAACCCAGCTAGCATATCATCTATACGTAAAGCGGAGTATTAAGGTTTTGTGAGAACTTCAGAATGAAACGACTTCTCGACGGCATTGAATCACCAGCAGACATAAAACGCCTGACGGTGGATCAATTAACCCAACTGGCCGGGGAAATTCGCGAGACTATTGTGACCACAGTGGGTGCTAACGGCGGCCACCTTGCGCCTAACTTAGGCACCGTAGAAATTATTCTGGCATTGCACGCGATATTCGATATGCCGCGTGATCGGCTGCTGTGGGATGTCGGCCACCAATGCTACCCGCATAAACTCATTACCGGGCGTTATAAGAAGTTTTCATCATTGCGAAAAATGGGCGGCGTATGCGGCTTCCCCGACCCCAGTGAAAGCCAATATGATCTTTTCAGCGTCGGCCATGCAGGAACTGCCGTCAGCACGGCGGTTGGTATGGCGCGCGGTGATGCGCTGTTAAATCATGATACGCGTGTGGTGGCGTTCGTCGGCGATGCGTCGATTGTCAACGGCGTGGCGTTTGAGGGCTTGAACAATGCCGGTACGCTCAAACGCCAAATGCTTATTATTCTCAATGACAACTCCATGAGCATC
>JAJYPG010000355.1 GCA_021795535.1 Planctomycetota bacterium | reverse complement strand
CGCGGGGCGTGGAAAACCGTTGTCGCTATTGGCCGTCTTGCCCGTCAGCAAAACGCCGCGTCATGCGACGCGGCGTTTTTGGCCGGTGAACTCGACCAAATCTCCTTAAAGCGGAGAGAATGGGATTCGAACCCATGGTACAGGTTTAAGCCCGTACACCGGTTTAGCAAACCGGCGCCTTAAGCCGCTCGGCCATCTCTCCAAAGCGTAGATGAAACAGTATCTGTTAGGGGCGGGAAAGTCAACGCTTTGGAGCATGTTTGTGTGGCCGGGTGTGTGGGGAGGTATTGAAAATTTACTAAACGCAACCATGACCGCGGGAACGCACTAATCCGTACAAGACCTGTCGCAATCAAAATATCACATGGATATGCCACCATCAGTCACAAGCTGGCGAACGATGCGGGCAATCATCTGTTGTTCGTCGGTGGCGATGATGCGTACCAGCACACGGCTGGAATGGCGGGAAATGATTGGCGCGGCACGAGCGTTCGCTCGAACATTCAGGGTTATCCCCAGAAATTCCAGCCCGCGACAAATTTCTTCCCGCACCAGTGCGTCATTTTCCCCAATGCCACCGGAAAATACCAGAACATCCAATCCGCCCATGCCCGCGGCCAGCGATCCAATCGTTTTTTGCGAGCTATAACAGAAAAAATTTATCGCATCGCGGCAGGCAGGATTTTTGCCCGCCAGGCGATGAAGCTCCCGCATATCGCCACTGTGCCCGGATACGCCGCGTAAACCGCAATTCTGATTAATAAACCGATCTGCGGCGGTGGGCGTTAAAGGAATCTGACGCATCAAATGCACCAGCAGACCGGGGTCCATATCGCCAGGCCGCGTGGCCATCACAAGGCCGGCGGTCGGAGTGAAGCTCATCGTGGTATCCATGGCTTGACCGGCCTTTACCGCCGCCATGCTGGCTCCAGAACCAAGGTGCGCAAGAATGATGCGTCCGTGTGCCTTGTCTGGTGCGAGGTGTATAAGTGATTCCATCAGGTAACTGTAAGACAGTCCGTGAAAGCCAAAGCGGCGGATGCCCTGGCGCATAAACCGGCGGGGAATGGGTAACTGTTGTGCTACGACCGGCATATTCCGATGAAATGCCGTATCCAGACAGGCTACTCCCACCGTTGCGGGAAATTCTCTGGCCATGGTTTCAATCAGCATGATTTCCTCCGGCAAATGGGCAAGGTCCAGCGGAATACTGCCTTTCAACTTCGCCACCACACGCTTCGTTATAACCGTATGATCCCGCAATTGTGTGCCACCATGCACCACCCGATGCCCCACCGCCACAAGGCTCTGCGGCGTTATGTGAGCACGTAAAAAACTCGCCAATTCTTTTGCTGCGCCACGGTGATCCCTGGACCTGATAAGCAACTGTTTAAACCGGTGTCCCTGCGAATCCGCGCATGCAAGCAAGGCTCCGGAGGTACCGATGCGGTCAATGCCGCCGACAAGCAGGGGAGTGGAATCCCGCTCCGAGTTTGCATAAGGATAAATGGCAAATTTAATGCTTGAGGATCCACCGTTGATCGTCAGGATGCACCGAGGCGCACACTCGTTGGCCGGCATACGGGCGTGGTCAGAAGGATGGCCACGGCGTTTGGACGACGGCATGCGTTTGTTTGTGGTGGAACGTCTGTCAGTCATAAGAATTACCCCGTCAATTGGTTCACTCCAACTTGTCGAAATCGACACGATTCATTTTTTTTGTCCATACACTACAATACCATAAACTGGAATTTTCTTAGGAGTGAACATCCATGGACAGAATCTTTTCCGTAAACGCCACTGCTTTCGACGGCCCTTTTTCACCGACGCAGCAGCAACAGGCTACCGAAGCCATGGAAAGCGGGCGTGTGGTTTTTTTGCCCCAGTTGGCCTTTCCCTTCAGCGAGTCTGAGAAGCGATTTTTAACACCGAATTGGAGCGATGGATCTGCCAAGAATATCAGTTACGATTCAGAGACAAAAAAGATTCAAGGCATGGAAGGGGAAGGGGCCGACAAACGCGATTTGGCGACGCTGCTGCAACGCTATTCCGATGCTACGCAAAGCCTGATGCATAATTTGTTTCCCACGTATAAGGCGCTGGTGAAACGCCGGAGATCCAGTTACCGTCCGGTGGAAATAAAAGGAAGGGCCAGCAAAATAACCAAGGATGACACGCGGCTGCATCCGGACCAATTTCCCGCGCGTCCGGTGGGGGGGCAGCGCATCATTCGTGTCTTCTGCAATGTCAACCCGCAGGGCAAAGGGAGGGATTGGCGTGTCGGCGAACCATTTGAGGATTTTGCCAAACGTTTTGTGGATAAAATTTCCCAGCCTTTCCCCGGATCGCTGCCATTGCTGCATTTGTTGCGGATAACACGCAGCCGCCGGACACTCTTCGACCATTACATGCTGCATCTGCATGACATGGCGAAAAGAGATGATCTGTACCAGAAAAACTCACCACAGTATCCGATGAGCTTTCCAGCGCAGGGGACCTGGCTCTGCTTTACGGATGAAGTTCTCCACGCGGTTGATGCCGGCCAATATCTCCTGGAGCAAACCTATCTGCTTCCCGTGCAGGCCATGACGTGGCCGGAGAAATCAACTTTGCGCGTGCTGGAGCGGCTGACCGGAAAAACGCTGGTGTAGGCGGATGGCAAAAGATCGCAGCCCCATGTGTTGCGTTTTGCCCACGCTAAGGATAGTCCTGACCCGTGGGACGAATAACCAGATCGTTAATATGGACATGCTGCGGTTGGCAGACCACAAAGCCGATGGCGTGGGCCACGTCGCTTGGCACCAGCACTTTGCCGAAGCGTTCAATGGACTTGTGAAAATTATCATGTGTGTATCCGGCAACGTCCTGAAAGTCGCTTTCCACTATCCCCGGCTTGATGGTGGTAACGCGCACGCCCAGACCGCAGACTTCACGCCGCAGCGATTCCGCGATGGCCGCGACGGCCCATTTGGTAGACCCATAAAACCCGCTGAAGGGGGAAATATTGTGTCCTGAAACAGAACCAAGAACCACAATATCACCACGTTTTTGCCCGACAAAATGCAATG
>JAJYPG010000354.1 GCA_021795535.1 Planctomycetota bacterium | reverse complement strand
ACAGGCTGCGGGAAACAGGCGATTCAGCAATTCCTGCATGCGCTCACGCTGGATATTCTCCTGACGAACCATTTCTTCGAAGGATTGCCGCAGCTTGGCATCGCGGGCCTTTTCCGCCAGAACAATATAACGGTATGCCGCCACGGCCTGACCGTAAGCGGCGATAGCCAGCGCCTTGTCGTCGCCCAGACGGGCAAGGTCTATTATTGGAAGTTTCCGAGCCATGACATATATTCTAGCAGGTTATTGGCGGAAATTGGACTTTCCGCAACGATATGGAGTTTGCGTTTTTTTTAACCATCAAACTCCATTCGTAAAATTTGACAATTCGTGCTTTTTTCGCCATAATATTGGTGATCGGGAATCCTCTCGTTTTAGAAATAATTAACTAAGGTATTCGGATAATGTCAATGGATCGTACTAGCACCGAGCACCTTGAGATTCTTGATAGTCTGGAACCTTGGGTGGAGGAAAATCTTAATCTGTTGCTGGCCATCGATGGTGCCTGGCAACCGGATGATTACCTTCCCGACCTGACCAAAGAAAATTGGCACAAGGCACTTGCCGACTTTCGCGCCATGGCTCTGGAAATATCAGATGAAGCGTTGGTGGTCTTGGTTGGAGATATGGTTACTGAAGAAGCCCTGCCCAGCTATTCCGTCTCACTGAATCTGATCGCCCGTGATCATGAAGGAAACAACCCCAAGGCTTGGGCCAGGTGGCTCCGCGGCTGGACCGCGGAGGAAAATCGCCATGGCGACCTGCTTAACGCTTATTTGCGCCTGACCGGTCGCGTTAACATGCGGAGCATTGAAACAACCGTTCATAACCTGATTGCCAGTGGTTTTAATCCCAAGGCTTACCCGGATCCTTATAACGGACTGGTGTATACCTCCTTTCAGGAACGAGCCACCAAAATTTCACATTTTAATGTGGCCAAAATTGTCGCCACCCACGGCGATACGAACCTGGCCAATATCTGCCGCCGGATCGCCGGTGACGAAGCCCGTCACGAGAATTTTTATACCCGCGCATTTGGCGAAGCCATAAAAATTGATCCCACAGGTTGCATCCTGGCCTTCCGCACGATGATGCGTGGCCTGATAGCCATGCCGGGGCGGCTGATGTATGACGGCAAAGACCCTTCCCTGTTCGATCATTTTGCCGTCGTCGCGCAGCGCATGGGTGTTTACACCGTACATGATTATGCCGCAATCATTGATCATCTGGTCAAAACCTGGGATATAGCCGGTCAATGCGTCACCGGAGATGCCGCCCGCGCACAGGAGTATCTTTGCCGCCTGTGTGCCAGATACCTCTCTCATTCCGACGAAATAGCCGCGTTCCAACTCCGCCAGCCAGCGGTGGAATTCAGTTGGATTTACGACCGCAAAGTCTGACTTGTATGGGAGCATCCTCCCGATACATCGGGACCATCGTCCCGATAAAAACAGGCAAAACCCCACCACTTGAATTAAAAACAATACAGAGGCGATAAAGCGGCAGAGGGCTGCTAAAATATCGACTGCGGTTGGACCGCCCCGCGGATGCCGGTTAAATTTCGGGCTTGACGGGAAAAGCTGACCACCAGTGCCGCAAGCAAGCAAAGGAGATATGGTTTTGAATTTTGCGAAACAAAGGTATATCTCCCGCTATCGCCCTTTTTCTCTTGGATTCAGTAGCTCCCTCTGGATAGCCCTGGTTTGGGCCTTCATGATGGTTGCCGGGCCGTGCCTGGGGCGAACCCTTACGCCTGCGCAGGTCGGCATTGTAATCAACGGGAATGATCCGAATTCGTGGGCGATAGCGAAATATTACGCCAAAGCCCGCGGGATTCCACACGCAAATTTTATTGTGTTGAATCTGCCGGTCGGACAGGAGACCATTTCGGCTGACATTTATCGGATACGGGTGGCCCGCGCCATGCGGCAAATTCTTACGATGCGGCATCTGCAAAAAAAAATCACCTGTCTGGTTACCACTTACGGAATTCCGTTGCGCGTTGGACCGGATAGCAGCGGCTCGCACGATGCGGCTGAACTGGTACTCATCCGGTTTGATTTGGGCAAGTGCATAAAATCTTTACGTAAAGGCACGGCCGAACTCAACGCTATCGCCTCTGAAAATAAGGCCCAATCTTCGACCTCCGGCATCAAGTCGGCACCGGAAGTTAATCAACCCGCCACTCCCGCGGCGGCAAATGAAGCCTTGGGCATTTTTCAACAAGCCCTGCGGGCGGCTACAGGGCGCATTGCCCATTTGCCGATGGCCGCTCATCAAATATATTCCCATCAGCTTCTGGCGATTTTGCAGAAATACGTCGGTTCCGGCGGTCTGCTGCAAATTATTCACATCAATCCCAAGGCCCCAAATGCGCAAGCGGCCAAGGCGATGCTGGCCAGCAACCGGTTGATTCTGCAGCACGATATGCAGCATTATCAGCGTCTGTTGTTAAGCCGGGACAGTTGGCGTAATCTGGCCGCCAGGCGGAAGATACAGAAGCAGAACTATGGCATTACCGGCCTTACACGGGAACTGATATCCGAACAAGCCTTTCTAACGGTGCATCGCGGGAATTCCGCACTGGACAGTGACCTGATGATGTTGTGGCGAGGTCGCCTGGCCGGAGCCAGATGGTATCCCAATCCCATGTATCTGAATTATTGGAGCCATCATAATAGCAATGTGGATCATCCACAGGTGATGATGGTCTGTCGTATAGACGCACCCACACCCGCCATGGCGAAACGAATGATTCGCCTGTCACTGCGGGTGGAAAAGACCGGCTTGCGGGGCGTGGCCTATTTTGATGCCCGCGGCCTGCACAATGGCAGCCCATACGCGGCATTTGACCATGATCTTCGCATGACGGCCCGCTACATAAAAAAGAACAGCCGCATGAAGGTTGTGCTACAAGACACGCCCGCTTTTTTACAGGCCAAAAATTGCCCGGATGAAGCCATTTATTGCGGGTGGTATTCGCTGCAACACTATCTGGATTCGTGTCAATGGCTGCCGGGTTCGGTGGCGTGGGTGCGCCAGGCCGCGGGCGTGGAATGGGAGGACGTGG
>JAJYPG010000353.1 GCA_021795535.1 Planctomycetota bacterium | reverse complement strand
CCAATGGACGTTCTACGCCGGTATTACCCGCAACTGGAATCAGACCTTTTATAATAACAACAGCAGCGTGGATTTCCTGGGTGAAGTCGGCTACGCGCCAAGTTCACATTGGGATTTCGTTGTTAATTTATCCGTCGGCCCGGAAGATGGCGCCATGGGCAACGCCACCTTCGGCAATAACAATAATTACCGCACGGTCGTTGAACCGTTGATCACCTATGTGCCGCCGATACTCAACAACGCGTTGACCCTGGTTTCCGATACTGTTGCCGCATACGACGGCGCCGGTAACAGCACCAACGGGAATCGGCCTTCCGGCTGGTTCAGCGAAGCGCTGTATCAGAACTATGCTCTTAACCGCTACTTCAGCTTCACCACCCGTGAAGAATATGCTTATGTCGGTTCCGGCTTGGGCAGCGCGGGAATCGGAATTAATCCCTTCGGTATTGAAAGTTACACCAACATGGGCGATCTGACTTTTGGTGTAAAGATTACTCCATTCCCCAAAGGCAGCCTGAGTAAGAATTTCTATATTCGTCCGGAAATTCGTGAAGACCTCGCCGACCACGCCGTGTTTAACGGCAATTACTACCAGACCACTTTTGGCATCGACGCAATCTACCAGTTCTAAGATCGTTTCACGTGCTGAAAGCCTCTTAAAAGTCATCGGCGGCGGAGTTCATTACTCCGCCGCCTTTTTTGCCCTCCCTGCTTAACCCCCGCGTCATTAAAGGTGTCAGGTACGAATGGCACTTCCTTCTGAGCGAGTTGATTTTGCTGTCCACGCATGATACTATAATTCCTATATAGGAATGTAGTGCTATGATTGATGTTGCCAACCCGAAGATTGTTGAGCGCGTGGCGGATCGATTTCGTGCGTTGGCTGATGAAAATCGCATTCGTCTTCTGGCCCGGCTGGCGCGATCGCCCGCTAACGTGCGAACATTAACGCAAGAGCTGGGCATTAGTCAGGCGGCGGCGTCGAAACATTTGTCGATTCTGCGCAGAGCCGGGCTGGTAAATTTTGAAAGCAAAGGCCCGCAAAGCATTTATCAGATCACTGATCCCAGCGTGCACGAGCTGTGCGGCATTGTATGCCGCGGCGTGCTGGAATTTGCCCGCGAACAGGCAGCCCAGGTTGCGGAATCCGCCAACCATTAGGGGCCGTCAAGAAATAACATTTCCAACCATGACATTCTCCGTGTCTGTCCGAGAAAAATTTTCCGCGGCCATTTTACGGCAGGGCATGGTATCCGTACTATAATCGGGTTTTACGGAAGCCGCTTATGTTCAAATTGCGTCTGATCTACGGCCTGCTGTTCGGGGCCTTGCTATTGACGATGTTCTATTTTGATCAGGCCCTGTCCGCAGGCTGGCCGGGGCGGAGTATGTCGTTTCCGCCCGGCACGCTCATGGCGTTAAGTTTAGTCGGGATTATTCCCCTGGCCACAGCGGAAATGCGGAGATTGCTGAAGGCTGAGGGCGTGGTGATTTCCATGCGCGTGTGCGTAACAGCATCACTATTGTGCATGATGTGGCCTTGGCTGGAGCAGTTGTCGCAGATACTCTTGAGCCATCCCCAAGGCGCCAGCCCGATTGCGGTGCGTGTGGCATGGTGGTTTTATACCGTTAAACCACATTATTTAGTGCCCACGGTTTTATCCCTGGGGCTGGTGGGCGCGGTGGTCATGTACAGCCGGAGTCAGAAAATTGACGGAGCCATGGCCTCGGCGGGCGCATCCTTATTGGCGATCGTGTATTTGGGCGTCATGCCGGGATTTTATCTGCCCATCCGGCTGACCCATTCCGCGGGAATGGTGGTTTCGATTCTGCTGATGGTAAAAGGCGCGGATATGGGGGCCTACGGTGTTGGGCGGTGGCTGGGAAAACATAAATTAATCGCATGGCTTTCTCCGGGGAAAACATGGGAAGGCTTTTTCGGCGGTTTGGCGGCGGCGGCTTTAATTGGCGCGATGCTGTCGCATTTTTCACCCGAGTTTGCGTGGTGGGAAGGCCTGCTGGCGGGCGTGGTGCTTGGTGCGGCGGGACAAATGGGAGATTTGCTGGAAAGCCTGCTGAAACGGGATGCAGGCGTAAAGGATTCCGGCCTTGTACCGGGTTTTGGCGGCGTATTGGATATGCTGGACTCCGTGCTTCTTGCCGCTCCTCTGGCGTATTGGATGTTAAAACTGGTTCACGGCTAAGAAGTCCGTCTGAAGAGCTGCGACATCAGGAGCTTCCGATGCAAACACAAAAATCCACCAACGGCTTGCCGTGCAAGAATTGCAACGCCCGTGCGGGCCATGGCGGAAACATATCGCATGGCGCCCGCCCTTGGATGCAATACGGTTTGGCACTGGCGATTCTATTGAGCACACGGTGCGGCAGTAGGCTGCCCGCGCAAGCCGCAACCGCCGCCGTGGCTCAACCGCCAACACCCAGCGCGCTGCAACGCCGCGTGGCACGCAAGCTTGGAGCCTTGGCATCGAATAACTGGCGTATACGGCGACATGCGCAGCGGAGCCTGCTGTCCACCAAAGGCTTTATTTTGCCGCAACTTGCCGCGGCGATGGTTACAACACAAAATCCGGAACAGCGCAACCGACTGCTGCGGATTTGCATGCAATTGTATCTGCGGCAATTTAACTGGCTGCATCATGGCAACGCTTTTATCGGCGTGGAGTTCATCACTGATCCGCTGGAATTACGAAAGCACGGAAAGCCCCAATGGATTCCCGCAGTGGCGGTTGTGCGTACAGTCCCGGGCTTTCCCGGCGGATTATATCTGCGGGAAAATGATCTGATCCTGGGAATTAACGGCCACAAAATTCCGGCGTACAACACGGCAAGGGCTTTCCGCGCGGAAATTCAGAAGTATCAACCTGGCAGCAAGATAACCCTGTTATTGCTACGCGACGGCAAGCTGATAACGGTTATCGTGCAACTAACCGGCATTCCGACCGATCCGCTGGCAGGGCAGGAACTTTTGAATCAGCGAAATCTCATCGTGCGGCACCTGATCGCCAAATACCTCCCGTCAAAGCCCCTGATTTTAGCCGCCGCACAGCGG
>JAJYPG010000352.1 GCA_021795535.1 Planctomycetota bacterium | reverse complement strand
TATCCTCTTTGCGGACTGGCATGTTGGAAATGTATTGGATATGTCTCCGAATTCCGGCCAACAGCTGTTTTCACCTTGATTTCACCAAGGCTTTATGTGGAGACTTCAGCAATGGTAAAATCCCCGTTTATAACGCGGCTAAAGCATTTTTCACGCCAACATCGAATGGCGCTGGTGCTGGCTTTGCTGGCACTGGCTTTGATATTCGTCTATGGAAGAATGGTTTGGTTGCACGAAACAGCGCCTGCAGGGCAGAAACCCCAATTGCCGAAAGTGGCCGCCATTATGGCGCGCACGCGCGGTAAACCGCTGGCCTTTCCGGTATTGTGGCTTCTTGATAGCCGGGGGGCCGGCAAAATGACCACTCACCAACGACAAGCGCTGGCGATGAAACGCCGGGCGAAACTTGAAGCCTTCTTTCTGGCCTATGCCAAGGCTCCGCCGACCCAGCAGCGGGCGATGATTCTGCAAACTCAGGCATTACTGGCGGTCATGCATGTTAAAATTAAACTACGCAACGTTTCCAAAACCATAGCCAACGCCCTGATTCATGGCAATCCACAAATGAACGCCTCCGTCCTGCAGTTTCTCGCGGCGCTGCGGCACAACCGGTAAACCCGTGCCCGATTTTCATGGTCAACCGCCCCACTGTTTCCAGCGGCAGCCGACGGCGTTTTTGAGTCGGAATGCTCACGCTTTGGATCCGATCTCCGCCGAGCGGGACTTTTCCAGTACCGCTTGAATGACCGC
Source organism: Planctomycetota bacterium (assembly GCA_021795535.1). The sequence continues at coordinate 2,324 of JAJYPG010000352.1, read as the reverse complement.
CGTTAATTCTTCGGCGATCAGGGCATGGGCATAATCGTTGGGATGCACGCCATCGGGGCCGGATACGCTTTCCAGCGGCAAGCGGCTTAGAGAAGTGCCGTACCGCACAAACGGACATTCCAGTTCCGCGGCCACTTTTGCCGCGGCTACCCGATACACTTCCAGGCCTTGATCGGAAACCGGCTGACCGCCCAGCGCCTGAATCATCGAACTGACATCTTTGCCGCTTAATTGTGATAAATATCGGCCGCGGATATCCAGAGCGTGATTCGTCATATCAGTAAGAATCGGCAATGCGCCGGCGGAGATTATCTTCCGCGCCATTTTTGTCAGGTTGGCGGAGTATCGATCCACGCGAATGCGATTCTGTACAATTTTTCCGTTGCTGATAACAAAACGTTTCCAAAGCAAATCCACGTCATTGCCGCCCAGCATCACCAGTACCGCATCGGGATGATGCTCTTGCAGCAATGAATCAATAAGTTCCACCGCGTCGGCTGTGGTGCGATGAATGTCCGCGTCCACGATAAACCTGATGTCCGGCAATTGTGTCCGCAGGATATCCAGATAGCTCCGTTGCACTCTGCCGATCACATCGGCGCCGCGGATTTCAGAAATTCCCAGACTGATGCTGTCGCCGACAATCAATAACGTTCGCTGATGTTTAACCGGCATGGGCGGCCTCCTTGCTGCTTGTCGCCGCCGAAACCGCCGCCGCATCAGCGTAGTCATAGCGCTGATCCACCATGCGTTTGAGCTTGCGATCACGGCGGAGAAAACCGGGCGGATGCGGGATTATGCGCAAATCAAATATGCCAATGTCCAGGTTTTTAGTCAAATCCGGATACTGCAAACGCATCTGCTGCTGGATGTCCCGTCGCACCTGTTCGTCATCGGTGCGGAGACTTTCCACGTGAATTTCCATAATTTCGCGTAAGGCATCGAGCTTGAAAACCACTTGCCAATCATGTGTCAAACCTTCAACGGCCCGCAGAATATTTTCAAACATCAACGGATATAAATTGCCGCCGCTGGCGACAATCAATTCGTCCCGCCGGCCGCGCAGGCGGCTCATACGCATGCCGCTTAGACCGCAGGGGCACGGTTCCGGAATCAGGCGCGTGATATCCCGCGTGCGATAGCGCACCAGCGGCATAACCGTGCGGCGCAGGGTTGTAAACACCAGTTCCCCCAGCCCACTGCTGTCCGGTTCAATGACCTCCGGATAAAAGTCGGTGTCGTCCAGATGGTAGACGTCCGGCTCATCACAGGGCTGATACCCCAGGCCGCTGCCGAGTTCCACGCTGCCATAGCACATGCGTACTTTGGCTCCTTGCCAGACCCGGTGCATCCATCCGATGGCCTCGCGCGGCATTTCTTCGGCTCCGCCGATCAGCAGCTTCAACGGTACGCCGCCGTGTTCTTCAGCGAGTTCCGTCAGACGAATCAGCCACGTGGGTTCACCCATGATGACGTTAAACTCATACTGCTTTAGCCGCCGATATACCTCAAGCGGATCAACTTTCCCAAAGGCCATGCAAAAGCAGTTGGCCTTCATCAGGGCGTTGTGCACCAGCAGGCCGGGAATCCACATGGAAAAATCAAAAGCGTTGGCCACGCGGTCGGTTGATCGCAGCCCCATAAGCCGCAAGCCCGCCGCATCAATTTGCGCTATTTGCGACAGCTCTCTTTGATGGTAATAAATCTGTTTATTTTTTCCGCTGGTTCCGGAAGATTCAAAAACAATATTCGGCGTCTGACAGATAAAGGCCCTGGGGTCCGCAATAATATCATCAGGCATGGTATAAAAATCACCGAGATCAGACGGCGTGCGAACGTTACGCGGATCAATGCCCCGATCATGAAAAGCTTTACGATAAAATTCGCTGCGGCGGGCGACATATTTTACAACCTGCCGGAAACGCTGCGCGCGAAGTTTCGCCACGACCCACGGAGGCGTGGCTTGATAGATCCGCACGACGGCCGCCGGACTAAGTTGGTCCGCAAAAAAGTCTACCGGATTCAATTTCAGGTACCATCCTTTCAAACTTCCGCCGGACGTTACCGCGGCTTTGAGTGTGTTGTCTATCGCACTGACTTCATTGCCTGCCCGATAGCCTGTGTCGTAAATTCCAGGTCCTCCGCACTGTGTGCCGCGCTGACAAACCAGCAGGCCGAGCCGGAACTGTTGACATGCACACCCTGCATCAGCAACGAATGCCGGAATGCCGCATAGCGCTGCGTGTTGACTTTTAACAAGTCCCGATAATGTTTCAACTCTTGGCCGTCCTGATTAAATATGACCTGAAACATGCTGCCAACGC
>JAJYPG010000004.1 GCA_021795535.1 Planctomycetota bacterium | reverse complement strand
GGTGGATGTGAAGTTCACCGCCAATGTCCGCGGCGCTGGCCAGCCGAAAAACCTGCTGCCGGGGGTGCGCAATGTTATTGCGGTGGGTGCGGGAAAGGGTGGCGTGGGAAAAAGCACGCTGGCGGTTAATATCGCCGCGGGCCTGAGTCTGCAGGGTGCGAAAGTGGGTTTGCTGGATGGAGATGTTTATGGTCCATCCATTCCCACAATGACCGGGCTGGAGGCACAATCCCCAACATTGCGTGGCGAAGAGATAGTACCCTTTCTGGTCGGTCCGAAGGAAAATCCACTCCGTGTAATGTCCATCGGTTTTATCGTGCCGAGGGAAAAAGCCCTGATCTGGCGTGGCCCGATGGTTCACGGCGTGATCCGCCAGTTTCTTGAGCAGGTTCTGTGGGAAGAGCTTGATTATCTGGTGGTTGATTTACCGCCCGGAACCGGTGATGTTTCTCTCACTCTGGCCCAGTCGATCAGCCTGACCGGCGCGGTGATCATTACCACACCGCAGGAAGTCGCATTGATGGATGCGCGCCGCGCGGTGCGCATGTTCCAGCAATTGGGGGTTTCCATTCTGGGAGTGGTGGAAAACATGAGCTGCTTTGTGTGCGAACATGGGACGCAGTATGACATTTTTGGCCGGGGCGGGGCCGAAACGATGGCCCGCGACATGGGCCTGCCATTCCTAGGCGACTTGCCAATAGATATGTCTATTCGTAAGCTATCAGATGCTGGCGATCCATTCACCAATTTGCGTGGCAATTCCATTACCGCGCAGCGCCTCAACACCATCGTCAGGAATCTCGCCGGGCAAATCAGCATTCGCAACCTGACCCGACCCGCAGGCAAAGCCATCAAACTGGAAATTACATCCTGATGCCCCATGCGGAGGTGCTGGGAAAAAAAGGGACAATTTCTGGCATTTTTGGTACACTTGACCGGCATCGCACGCTGATGCATGCGTACGGAGTTTCGCTGCCATGAAGAAAATCTTTCTGGAAACCTTCGGCTGTCAGATGAATGTTCTGGACAGCGAACTTGTGCAGGGACAACTTCGCGCTCTAGGCTATGGTTTTACACCTGATTCAGACCAGGCCGATGTCGTGCTCTACAACACCTGTTCGGTTCGCCAGCATTCAGAGGACAAAATTCTCTCACGGCTGGGACGCATGAAGATCCGCAAAACCAGCGAGCCTGAACTGGTGGTCGGCGTTCTTGGCTGCATGGCCGAACGCGACGGAATGAAGATGCTCAAGCGCATGCCGCAGGTGGATATTCTTTGCGGCCCCGGCGAATTGGATAAACTTCCCATGCTTATCCACAATGCGTTTCTGACGGGCAAACAGCAGGCGGCACTGGCGGGCAACACCAGTCGCCGTTCCGGCACATTGCAAACCGCGACGGACGGCCTGGAATCCTTGGATTTGTCGCGGAGCTTTTCACCTCATGAAAACAAGTATCAGGCCTATGTCCGAGTCGTTCGCGGCTGCAACAAATTCTGCACTTACTGTGTGGTGCCATATACCCGCGGCCCGGAAATTTCCCGTTCACCCGGCGCCATTATTGACGAGTCGCGGCGTCTGGTGGATGCCGGCGCACGGGAAATAACGCTTTTGGGGCAGACAGTCAACCATTATGTTTATCAGCATACTGAATCGTCCACAGATGGCCACCCATCAGGAAAAACCACTTTTGCCGAATTGCTTTATAATCTGCACGAAGCCATTCCCGAATTACCACGACTGCGATTTTTAACCAGTTTTCCCGCTGATTTTGGTGATGATATTCTGCAGGTCATGGCCGCCTGCAAACGGATTTGCCCCTACCTGCATGTTCCCGCGCAATCCGGATCCAACCGCATTCTTAAACTGATGAATCGTGGATACACCGTGGAGGAATATCTTTCCCTCATTGAACGGGCAAGACGCATTGTTCCGGGAATTGCCATCGCAGGTGATTTTATTGTCGGCTTTCCCACAGAAACCGAGACGGATTATCAGGCGACATGGGATTTGATGGCGAAAGTGCGGCCAAAAAATTGTTTCATTTTCAAGTATTCGCCCCGTCCTGGAACAATTGCCATTCGTCGTCATACAGATGACATTCCGGATTCGGAAAAGCGGCGCAGAAATAACGATCTTCTGGCCTTGCAGAACAAGATTATCCACGAGCTTAATTTGGAGATGTTGGGTACCAGCGTTGATATTCTTTGCGAAGGCCCCAGCGGTTGGGAAAAAACGAAAAAGAACTCCATTGTTTATAATGAATCCGTTGGCCATGGCGGGGGCGGAGAGATTGAACTTGGTGCAACACTTTCCCGCGGGCTGCATGCCAGAGCGGACGCAGAAATTTTCGCGAGTGCGCCAGACTCTTCCGCCCCATCGTTCCGCGATGATCAGGTTCAGCTTACGGGGCGAACCACGGCCGATCAGATTGTGGTATTTGATGGTTTCTCCGATATGGAAGGCAAAATCATCAAAGTTCGCATAAACGAAGCACACGCGATGACTCTTTTTGCCCAGGCGGTGGAAGACTTTTCCACGGCTTCAGCATCTGCCGCCTCTTCACGGGTGCTGGAAATGGCCGCCGGCCAGGAAAACCATTTCATTCATACCATCCGATAAAAACGTCAAGGTCGCGTTATGGGACGGGTGAAAAAAAGTCTCTTGCTGAAACAGTGATTGAACCGATATAATTACTGACAATTCATGGTTGGTTCCAACCGCGCGTATCTGAAAAAATCGTTTCTTTCCCGTTCGGTTGGTTTGTAGAGACACGTTCCATTAAACAAGGCAGGTTGAGAGATGGCCACAAATCATGTAGAAACAGAGATTGGTTTATATCTTGCTGAAATCCGGCAGTACCCGCTTCTGACTGCAGATCGGGAAAAGATTCTTTCGCGGCGCTGGCGCGAGAATCGCAATGAAAGTGCCCGGCAGGAAATGATCCGCTCTAATTTGCGTCTTGTTGTCAGCGTTGCGCGCCGCTTTAATCATCGCGGCGTTGCCCTTGCGGACCTGATCGCCGAAGGGAACATAGGTCTGGTGCGTGCCGTGGACCTTTTTGATCCCACCAAAAATATCCGCTTCAGCACCTATGCGACCTGGTGGATTCGCCAAGCCGTTCGTCAAGGCATTCTTAATACCGCACATCCCATTCGGGTTCCCGCGTACATGAACCAGTTGGTAAACAACCTTGGTGGCAGTTCACTGGCGTTTCGTGATCGCTTTGGCCGCAATGCGCGACCTGAAGAGTTGGCACGGGAAATGAAAACCTCACTTCGCGCCATCACACACATTCAAAGTGCGGCGTTATGCTTCCACGGCAGTGTAAGCGATGCGGCGGGAGCCGATGAGACAGATACACTCATGGACATGCTTATGGATCGCTCAACACCCGCTCCCGACTGCCTGCTTGAGCAAGCGGAAATGAGATGTGTTCTTGATAAATACCTCATGCGCCTCAACCCCCGGGAATCATTGATCATTCGCCTGCGGCATGGATTGAACACGGCCAAACCGCAGACATTGGAGCAAATTGCCCGGCGAGCCGGTCTTACGCGTGAGCGTATCCGCCAAATTGAAGTTGGTGCGTTGCGCAAATTGGCCGTATTCATGCGTGGCCGGGAATATCTTATGGAAAAAGCCACCACCCGAATCAAAGGTGCCATCCGCCAGGCTGCTGTCGCTTGAACAAAGGCGTCACAAACCAACGCATATACATTGCGCACATGGGTTTGAGACATTCTGGCCCGGCAATTTCAGGCCTGATCAACATGAAAGCGGCAAGGTGCCGCTTCTACCATTGGCACCGGTTGTTTTAATTCTTTTTGTATACAGCATAAATCATTGGGACCAGGCGAAATCAGGAAAAAAGTGAGTACGATTGATCGCTTTATTGCACAGCGGGAATAACACCTCCGGGTGGTACATTGTGATGGTTAATGCTCAGCAAACGAATACCAATGATACGCCAGTTATGTGGGCGCGACCGGTCCTGCCAGTCGAATTGCCAGGTCGAAAGCACCGGACCAAAGTCGCGCGTTTGGGTCCATACGGTAATTCGCGTTATCGCCTGGCGATCACGAATATCACTCCGGTAAAACCGAATGAAGTTCCCAGTTATATGTGCAGCCGCCAGTCTTTGGGACAATTGTGTTCTTATTTCATGATGGTTCCATGGGCCGAAAAAAGTTCCCGGTGCGATAATTTTCATAATGGTGTTGATATGATCTTTCGCCGCCGCCCGCACCACCAGGTTTTGACGGGCGGCAAGTCTTTCCCGTGGTGTCACCACCAGCCAGGCTACGCCAATCCAGACAATCAGAATCGCCAGAAGCATCCAGCCGATCCGCATAGAACGCCGCTGTGCCCGGTGAAGACCAAACCACAGAGCCCCTGCCGCCAGCAAACTCAGTGCCAGCCAATAAAATGGCTGGAACTCAAAAATCGGCCAAATGAATTTGGGACAATTGCCGGGAAGACGGATAAAGATGGTTGCAATAAGTGACATCGGCAGGCTGATCCCCCGCACTCTCGCACTCTTGAACTCTTGAAACAAAACATGGAATCCGGCAAGCGGCTGTGGTATCAGCCAATCAGCGTGTTGGGTATCAGGGATTGACATTCATTTTACTGGCCAGTGCCGCCTGATTACGCAGAATGTCCATATTCGGCTGCGGAATTTTCTGTCCGCTAAGGCCGAAGTAATCAGGATTTTGCGAGTTGTTTGAGGGCTGGCGGGTACAGCCAGCCAAGAATCCCATGGAAAACAGCGCCAGCAACAGCAACATCCGTGGTGATGAAAATTTCATATTTTACCTCTTTTCCATTGCCATATTGGGCCATCGGCAGGGAATCGATTCAGACTGCCACCATACTCCTGTAAATTATCATTCAGAACCGCTTGTGCGCCAATGGCCACTCCGGAATATCCCGGATACAGGCGTGCCGGTTATCTCCCAGGAGACACGCCGTTCCAGCCGCGGCCACCGTCTGTTATTGTCGTCTGGTCAGCGCTGCGGCGCTGATTCCCACAATTATTGCCGCGGCCAGCGCCAATCCTGACGCCAATGGCCAGATATGTACACGAGGGGATTGTCTTATTCTCGATATCTCGTCGCTATTTGCGGATGCCGAGCCGCGACCGACCATTGGCCGCCACCACAAATCCGCGTCCAGTCCTTCATTGCGAGTGAGCGTCGAAATAAGATTGGCAAAGAAAACCACAAACGAAGTATGCCTCTGCCAGTTGGTGAACTTCCCAATAGGCGGACTGGCCAGCCAATACCATGTGATTCCGGATTTCCGGTCCGTCAATTTTATCAGCCATGGGTAAGTTCCCACAGTCAACTCGGTTTGCCAATGGGCTCCAACTTTGGTGGTATAAAGTTGTTTCACCCGTACTGCGGAAAACTGAACTCCGGAAAAAAGGGTGGGCGAGATTCGCGCCACAGCGGGACTTGTGGTATGTGCCAATCGCCGTATTCCCGTAACCTTCATATCTGGTCCGCAGGCTGCGCCAAGGCACAGCACCACGGTTTTATGTGATCGTCGGACAGCGCCTGCCAGGTTCTTCCGGTATCTATTGGCACTGGCGGCATTGGATAAAATCCAGAGGGATGGTCCGCTCTGTGGCTGGTTCCAAATAACATTGGGTATCACAGAAAGCAATCGCTCAATTGATGGTGGCGCAGCGTTTGGCAAATTAACAAATACAGGTCGCAAAGGTGGCTGAAGCACCAGTATTACCCTGGCGTAATTCCTTTCCCCAGAATTATAGTCGTGGGGCATGACCGTTACGATCATGGTCGCATAAACAGGCACCTGTGTGAAAGTGATGCCATGGCGCAATTGCGAGCCGCTGGCATGGCGTGTAAAGCGGTGTTCGCCGGCGGCAAGTGTTACGACAAAGGTTCGCAATTTTTGCTTCGCGGGAAGAGCCGCGCGGACAAAAACTTCCATGGATTTTCCGCGGGCAATCGCCCGGCCAAGGGCGTAAATATGTGGAGCAGATTCCGCGGCCTGAAATTTCCAGCCTGGCTGGGCCATCGCCAGCGTCGCGGTAATAGCCGCCACAAGAAGCCCCAAGCGTGGCCAGTCCGTGGGCCGCCACCTTCGTTTATTCGCCGCCGCCGTGCCGGCCGATTCCTTCGGCCATAATTCAAGGATGGTAAATGGCACCGCGGATTGCTTTCCTGAGCGAATCAGCCAGAATCCAGCCACGGCCACGATAGCGCTTATTACCAGCCAAAGAGGTTGAAAAAACAAAAGGCTCATCATGGTTCCGATAGTTAAGGGAATCAGGAAGCGGCAATGTGTCGCGAGGCCGACGGGTCGTTGCCTGACGAGTTTTTTTCCGTATTGGGCAACGGCAGATCGGATGGTTCATCGCCACACGGAAGCTCCACATATACGCGCGTGCCTTTATCGGAGGATTCCACGCGAAGTTGTCCGCCATGGTATTCGGCGAAGCGTTTGGCGACCGGCAGGCCCAGACCCAAGCCGCCACCTTCCAGGGGCGATCCGCCACTGTGATGGTGCATGACCTGGGCGGCGGACGGCGAGAGATTAAAAAGATTGGCCAGTTTATCCGGCGATATTCCAGGACCATGGTCCTTGACCAGCAGTTCTATTCGTCCGCCCACAATCTGGCATGCAGATACTTCTATTTCCGATCCGACCGGCGAAAATTGATTGGCGTTGCGAATAAGATTGTCCAGAATATCGGCTATTTTGTACGGATCGCCATGTACAATGGGTAGCGATTCGGGCAGAGAGACCTTAAACTCCTGCTGGCGAGCGGTGATGAATTCCCGGTTTTGGTCAACAACATCCAGCACAATGGCGCGTACATCACAGGGTTGTCGCCGCATCCGTGTGGTAAACTGGTCATGCGCTGCCAACTCATAAAAATAATTGATGTAACGTGTCAGGCGGTCGATACTTGTGGCTATTTGAGCCAGGTATCGGTCCATCCGCGTTTTATCCTCCGGGGTGGGCACTTTGCCCGCAAAAATATCCGTCAGCTTGTAATGCAGTAAATCCGCTGAAGACTTTATTTTGGTCGTTGGGGTAAGCAGTTCGTGTGCCGCCAGGTCCAGAAATCGCACCTTGGCCGACTCTTTGCTCTGAAGTTCAATAATCTTATGCTGCAGATCGCGGGTCATGGTTTCAAAATCGCGGGCCAAAAGACCAAGTTCGTCATTCCGAAAAACCGACTTGCCGTCTTGGTCGGAAAAAATGCGGATGCTCAATTCCCCGCGTCGTACCGCCGTTGTCGCCTCGCGCAAGCGCAGCAGCGGCTGGACAATTTCCCGCTGACTCATTACATACCCAAGCCCCATAATGCTGATCATGAAAAGCAGTCCGGCGATCATAATGGTGCTGGCCTGGGTTAAAATCGGTGCCAGCGCCAATTTTGTCGGTTCACTTACAATAACCGACCAGTTGGGTGCCACGGCATTCGCTCCGACAATTCGGTCCAAACGTGATATTCGTATTCGCGCCCGTCCCACGATCGCGCCACTGGTCAGGTCATTTATCCATCCCTCCAGCCCGGATTCGTTACCATCCAAAAAACGTCTCTGTGCACGCTTTTCCTGGGCCAAATCCCCGGAAACGAACACTGTTTTTTGCAGTTTATGGTCATAGATTTGCAGTGTTGCCCCCGGTAATCCAATGCTGCGGTGAAATTGCTTGCGCAGCGTGTCGATACCCAGAGTTTCCCGAAGAAAACCCAGGCATTCCCCGGTTTGCGATCTTATGGGGACGGCAATAATCAGTCCATAATTATTCGTTTGAAGGTCATGAACGATGGAACTGATATATGCCCTGCCCGCCACCCCCTGGTCGCAATGATACCACCAGGAAGAGGTCTGTTGGAGGTAATGGGTTGGTTTAACATCCGCCGCTATTACCTCGCCAGAACGGTTGGTCGCCAAAAGATGATAGCGGGATGGCATATCACGGCTTATCAGTCGCATACGCGAGGCAACGGGATTATGCAGAATTTGTCGCAGCGGATCATGTCGCGCTGTTAAGACGGACCAGGTCTTCTCTATATGCCTTGCCACAGAGCTCGGCTTTAGTATTTTCCGGTCGAACGGGTGGGGAGCGTGATCCTGTTCATGGGCGTATTGAATTACCTCTGGCAAGGTGGCCAGCAGTTTCAGCCGCCGCACCTCCATGCGCAAACGCAAAGAAATGGCGTGGCCAGCGGCAGCGGCTGTGGCCCCGTAGGCGCGACCAATCGTGGTAAGCTGTGTGCGCACCCCAAGTCCGACAATTGTCATCAGACTTAGCGCCATCGGAATAAGACCGACTACCACCAGCGTGGCGATAAGTTTATTCCGTATGCCGAGGCGCATCTTTGGTCCTCAATATCGCACCGTCGCGGCGGACACTCCGCCGCCGCGCGTAAACATCAGTCAGGACATACCGCTCGTTTACGGCTTTCCATTGCCGTCATCTTACTTTTCCTTGTGACGGCAAGCCGCAAGGAATGGGGCGGTCGAGGCAGGCATATTATAAGTATACCTCACGCACATTAGGTTTGAGACCTTCTGGACCGGCAGTTTCAGGCCTGATCAACACGAAAGCAGCAAGATGCCGCTTCTACCATTGGCACCGGTTGTTTCAATCCTTGTGCGCGCAGTATAAATGGTCTCGCGTCGCCATAATATTGGCATAATAACCAAGTAATCCGGCGGCTGCCAGCCGATAACAGACTTGTAAGTTTTTCCTTGGCCGAGAGAACCAAAAGAATACGGTCGGTCCGTACGGCTGGATGTAAATTTCCCTCGCCTAACGAGGAATCTCAAGGTAGAATACTTTCCATCGCTGGTGCAAGAACCGGTGAAAGCCCCTATAATTTGTCAGTCTGAAGGCGAAGTGCTTTTTTTAGAAGGAAACTCTCATGCTTAAATCACGGAAAATGGTTGTAATGGCCGGGTTGATGCTTCTGGGATTCTCTATGATTGCTTTGACCGGATGTGAATATCGGGGGGCGAGCTTTGTCCGTGAAGTACTCGCCAACCCAGGCAAGTACACAGCCTATTCCGTCATCTATTCGGAACCTGAATTCTCCACGCTCAAGAAAGCCCTTTCCTCCGCCAATTTAGATGATACCTTCAAGATGCCGGGCAACTACACAATTTTTGCACCCACCAACGCCGCCTTTGCCAGGATGCCCGCAGGCAATCTAACCTCACTGGAACGTGACACAAATCATCAGCCTCTGCGTAATCTGCTCTGGTATCACATCAGTCTGGTTGACATAACATCCGCCGCCGCCAAACTCCAACCCGTGCAAACCATGGGTGATGGTCAAAAGGCCCTGATAACATCAAATGGCACGAAAATTACCGGTATTGATGGTGCCCATGTGGTAGGCAAACCGATCTACTGCCGCAATGCGGTTATCTATCCCATTGATGCGGTACTAGCGCCCAAGCCAATCGGCACCCACTAACCCCTGGAAGGTGAAACTGGCGTTGGCTGTTATGCTTCAATGCGACAATTGTTAATACTTTTAACAAACAGTGAAATTCAGATTTTTGTGGTGTAGACCTTCAGACCTGAACGTCAAATACGTGCAGGCCTGGAGACCTACACTACAATTCTGCAGCAGAACAAATGTGCATCAATAGCTGGCCGCCCTGTGGCGGGGCCATCAAAGGCCCCGGACCAATCCGTTGATGGCGTGGTATTCGCCGCATTGGGGAATCATGCGAGTCGTATGAAAATTTTATGGCTTATGCCACGGATTTCCTGGTTTGCTTTGTTTGTTACGCGGGTGTGGCGGGCGACCACCGGAGCGGCCAAACGGCCCTCCGCCGCCCTGTCCACCACTGCGTGATGTAAAACCGCCGGGCTTTCCTGGCTGGCCGGCATCGCCGTTTCCACCGGCTTTACGACCGCCAAAGAAATTGCGTGGCCGCGGCCCATCAGGGCGCCGCACATGCGCTGGACCGCTTGCCGGGGCCGCTGCGCCATCAGATGGAAGCAGGCCGCGCTGCGGCTGTGAGGCGTTAAAATGTCCACCTTCACGCGGTGCTGTGGACGAACCACCGGGACTACCGGAGCGCGGCCGATTCGACCAATCGCCCCCGCCGGAATGCCCCCTGCCAGCACGATTACCAAAGGAATTCTGTAGTTTTCCACCACGGTGGTCCGCACCGGAATGCCCCAGGGACGAGCCTTGCTTGCGTTCACGCGAGGCGCGTTCATCGGCCTTGCGCTGGCGAATGGCGGCGATGCGCTGGGCAATTGGAATCTCCAATTTTTCCGTCGCCTGCTGCGAATAATTAAACTCCGGCAGCGTAACGCGCGGCAAACGGCGCTCAATCGCGCGTTCAATGGCGCGCAGGTCGCGTTCTTCCTCAGGCGCTACCAGCGTGAAGGCGTCGCCCGTGGCGGAAGCCCGGCCCGTGCGGCCCACCCGGTGAATGTAATCATCGGGTATATGTGGACAATCAAAATTAATAACATGCGATACATCGGCAATATCAATACCACGGGCCGCAATATCCGTGGCCACCAGAATGCGATAGCGGCCCGCCTTAAAACCGGCGAGCGCGGCGGTGCGCTGCGCCTGTGTGCGGTTGCCGTGAATAAGCGTGCAGTCCAGACCATGGCGTTTAAGATGATCAGCCAGGCGATTGGCCCGGTGCTTCGTACGCGTAAAGCAGATGACCGATTGAAGTTCATCGCTTTTAAGCAATTCGCAAAGCAGAGCGGACTTCAAATGTTGTGACACAGGGTAAATGGCCTGGGTAATGCCCGCCGCGGGGGCACTTTGGCGCTCCATCTGAATTATCTCTGGATCTTTAAGCAGGTCGCGGGAAAGCGTGCGAATTTCCGCAGGCATGGTTGCGGAAAAGAAAAGAGTCTGACGTTTGGCCGGGAGTAATTTCAAGATGCGCTTAATGTCGGGCAGAAAACCCATATCCAACATTCGGTCGGCTTCGTCCAAAATTAAAATTTCCAGACCGGAAAGGTTGGCATAAGGGCGTTTCATGTGATCCAGCAAACGACCGGGGGTGGCGATGAGTATGTCCACACCGCTGCGAAAGGCATGTTCCTGCGGCCCCATGCTCGCTCCGCCAATAACCGCCGCGCCGGACAACGGCGTATGGGTTGCCAATGAAGTAAAATTCTGCTGAATTTGTGTTGCCAGTTCACGAGTTGGCGTAAGCACCAGCACCCGGGTCATGCGTTTGCCGGATTGTGGCCGGACCAGCAGTTGGTGCATACTGGGCAGCAAAAACGCGGCTGTCTTGCCCGAACCCGTAACGGCACAGCCAAGCACATCGCGGCCAGTGATAGCGGCGGGAATGGCTTGCGCCTGAATAGGGGTTGGACGGGTAAAAGCGAGGTCTTTAATGCCGCGCAGAAGGTCCGCATGAAGACCATAGGTTGTAAAGGACATTTTTTCTCCAAAATTTGCAATGCCACCACCAGAGCCGCCGCCAAATAGCGATCATAAACCAGCATCAAGTTTTTCCAGCGTAAGCAACTCAACAAGAGGGGGTCAGCGCCGGTGGGCTGTTTTCAAGAACTCCATTATACAAGAAGTGATGCGGCAATCCAACTGTATTGTTCCCTTCCCGAAATTGGCGGTGTGCCCGTTTTTGTCGGGAACCACTATGGAAGCTCACGTGTACCCGCCCGGAATTAGCCCACAGCCGGGCGACGCGGATCGCTTGCTCTTCAGAGTGTTTCTGGACATGATTCAGTGGCACGGTTGCTTTTGATACAGAAAGAGCACATCGCATGGAGTTATTTCTTACCAGCAGATTGCAAACCGATCCGGGCGCGGTCGCCTTTGTGCGGTGTTTGAATCCGGTGGTGGAGCGGATGATCTCTGAATACTCGCCACATGCTGTTGGCGTGTGGGATGTACGCAAAGGTCCGGATGGAAACAATCTTTTTCATTTTTGTCTGCACGATTCCTGGTCGCACCTGCACCAGCATTTTTCGCCAGATGAAATATCCACTGAATTACCACTGGAAAAACTGTTAAGGGAAAAATTGGCGCTGTTTATTGCCACACCGCGCCGCGTACGCTTTGCCGTGCGTCCTGGAACTTTCGCAACGGAGGAACTCACCAACCTGCGGCTGCGGCTGAACCAGATTCCGGACATCAACCGCAAACGTCTGGAACTGAAAAACAGCATCGCATTTGCGTTATGTACCGCCTATGTGGCAACCAGCGCCTTTGAAACCCGGAAATTTACCATATCAGTTGACGCCTCCGCGGAAGAGGCGGTTAAAAGGGTAATTGAACAAAGCGGCTTTGAAATAGAATCAGTCCAGCGTGTCTGACCAGGCCCGCGGCAACCTCTTCGACGGTGCCCGCATAGCCTCGTATACGGGGAGGTAGTTGCCGGCCACAGCAAATTAGTCGCTGTGCAAAACCACTGCGGTATAAAGCCGGACCGCAATGCTTGAATCTCGGGAAGTCGCGGAAAATTGCTCCTCTGTGAGAGGGCAGGTTTGTTTCGCTATTGACGATGCCCGCCCGCGTCGATAGGTTAATTGATGCGGTTGACCCTGCAGAAGCGTTGTTTCGGAGGCCAACCGGTTTAAGGAGTATCCGAGTGATCATCACTTTGACTGGTCGGCACATGGAGGTAACCCCCGCAATTCGCCAACATGCGGAGGAAAAAGCTGGAAAATTGCCCAAATTTTATGATATTATCAAGGAAATTGAAATCATTCTGGATGGCAGTTCCGGAAAATCCAAACGGGTGGAAATAATTGTCAGCGCTGAACACCGCAATATGTTCGTGGCGACCATGGAGGGCGACGATCTTTATTCGTGTATTGATATGGCAGTTCACAAAGTGGAGCGACAGATTGCCGAACACAAGAAAAAGTTCCGGAACCGCAAGCATCCGGAATAACGCATACCGGTAAAGCCGAGGCCTTATGGCCAATCCCCCGACGGGAAACGGGGATGGAAACAAGCGAGGCGTGAATTTACAGCAACGGGAAAAACCATGAAGTTTTCAGAATTTATTGTCAAAGATGCCATCGTGCCTGAATTAAAGACAACGGCCCGCGACGGGGTAATACGCGAGCTTGTGGAGTCTCTGGCCGAAGCCAAAGCCATAGCCCGCAGCGATGTGGACCACATCTGTAAAGCGATTCTAGACCGGGAAAAGCATGGCAGCACCGGTTTTGGCAAAGGTGTTGCGGTGCCGCATGTTAAACATCCACTGATAAAAAAACGGGTCGGAACGATAGGCCGCAGTGCCAATGGCGTGGATTTTGCCGCACTGGACCAGGCCCCGGTATTCAGCGTGGTTTTGCTGCTTTCGCCGCCGGAAGGCCCCGACGGCCATCTGCAGGCGATGGAAA
>JAJYPG010000351.1 GCA_021795535.1 Planctomycetota bacterium | reverse complement strand
CGCGGGGCTATGTAAGGAATGCCACGGCGGCACGCTGCCCGGAAAAATTGCCACGCCCCGTATCAACGTGTTGCGCTGCCAAATGTCTTTTCAATGCGATCCTGGATATGCTTTAATTCCGTATCTGATTTGATTGCCCGACTGTCACGTACGTTAAGGGATTCTTTCAATGGCACCCAGCTTTTGCACCCCGCATATTGCTCGTCAATCGCTATTTTCAGCGATTCTGGCAACGCCCAGGCTCGCAATACAATCACATACAAGGGATACTCCGGGCGATAATTAAACCGCATATCAATCAGGGGCTTATCCCATAAATGCAGATCATCCAACAGGTCCCACGCCGGACGATTTGGTACGCGACCAATCCAGAATACTTCCGCCCATCCACGGATGGTAATTTCCTCCGGTTCCCGATCCACTGTTTTAATTTTGTCACGCCACGCCGGTTTTACCGAATCCGGTTTCTGATGTAACACGGTGGGAAACAAAACAAAACGCGAATGTTCCAATTCAAATTCACCACCGGCTTCATATATTCCTCCCTTCCGCAACAACAGTGCCTGTTGCCCCGCCAACACCGCATCGCACACGACCGACCATTCTTTCAGGGCAATACTCAAAACCGATTCCATATCTGGGATCCTGTATAACGCTTTGAATTAATCCACTCCGGCGGCCACGGGTTCAATATGACTGGCGATTTCCGCAACCTGCGGCAAGCGCATACGAATGCGCTTTTCCAATTCCGTAACTTTGCCATGCGCATCGGCCACGGTTATGTCAGCCCCAAATTCCGCGTGAAAACTCAGGTAGACTCGCTCGTTGATCGTATGCGCGTGCACCGCATGAACCGCCAGTCCCATTGCTTCGGCCAAACTCCGTACAATCGCCGCCAGACTCGGTTCGGCATCACCGGGTTCCACATGCACGGTAATATCAATACTGGGATGTTCATTGGAAGCCGCCAATTCAACGGATGTAGCAATCCGGTGCCCCTCCTCCAATGTCGCCGTCGGATTGACGCGAATGGTGGTATCCACAAATCGGCGGTTGCCTCCCTGGCGCACCCGAATGCGGGGAACATCCATCACTCCCGGCACCCGGCGGATGATCTCCTGGAGCTGCGTATCCACGCCCTCGGGTGCCCGATCCACCAACACATCCACCGAATGCAATGCCAGACGAATCGCGGCTCCGATCATGAGAATCGCCACGACCAGGGTGCCCAGATTATCCATCCATGCCAGTCGTCCGCGGCTTAACAAAGACACCATTAGCGCAATAAGTACCACCGCGGCACTGATCAAGTCCATGCGGAAATGCACACTGCTGGCCCGCAATGCCTCACTGCCATGTCTTTTTGCTGAACGGACCAATTGAATGGTTCGCCATATATCCACGCCAATGGCCGCACACAACACCACAATGGCGATAATGGTTGAAAAGACCGGCAAGGTATGAGGACTGCCAAAATCCGCTAAGGCACGCCAGAAAATCCACCCTGCCGTCAGGGCAAGAATGATGCTTTCCGCAAACGCCGAGAGATTTTCCACTTTTCCGTGCCCGTAATTATGCGTTTGATCCGCCGGGCGGTCACTGATATACACCGCCACCAGCGTAATAATTGTTGCCAGTACATCCACCGCGTTATGCAAAGCGTCGGAGAGTATGGCCAGACTTCCGGTTAACAGCGCCATGAGCAGCTTTAATATCGTCATGGCCAAGCTGGCCATCAGCGATATCCAAGCTGTATGCTGCTTATCTTTGGATAGGTTATGTTCCGCCACGAAAGCACTTCCCCAAGCGCGCCGTCAACATTTCCACCAGCCATCGTGGCCGCAACAGGTTCCCAATGCGCGCTAGCGCACCAGTATACATAACTTCCCGGCTTTGCCATTATCTTTTTTTGAAATTGGACGCCTTGCGGTTCGGGGTGGCCAGGAATTTCTCCGCCGTGCGCGCGGCCTGCTCGGCCTTGCGCCGCTTCAGGGCCTTGTATTCCTCTTCCGTGAGTTCGCCGTTTTTGTACATAGCTTCCATCTGTTTAAGCGAAAAGCCGAAGCCCATAGCCTCAGTGGGAGGGTTGGTAATTCGCCTGCGAATCGCACGAATCACCAGCCAGCCAATAATGACCACGGCAATCAGCGCCCCGCCCCAAAACAAGATGCCCATCAGGCTTTTATCCAAATCAACAACCTCGCCTATACACCAGAAGAAGCCAATGCTCCAACATTATATACGTTCCACGCCCCGCCGCGAGTTTGACATTTCCCAAAAAAACATTGACAGACTGCCATAGGCGCGTATGATAAAAGATGTTAAAGAGGCAAACTGCCCGGCAGGAACCTTCCTTTTCTGAGCAGTTATGGAGTCAGGCATGCTTCAAGATGCGGCAAGGCTGAAAATCACCCGTGACGATGATGTCGTTCTGGTGGAATTTACCCATCGGAAAATACTCGATGAGGCTAATATCGCCGAAATCGGAGATCAGCTTGTCGCCTTGGTCGAAAATGAACACCGCCCCAAGGTTATCATATCGTTCGCCGGAGTCGATCACCTTTCCTCGGCAGCGTTGGGCACACTCATCACGGTTAACAATAAAGTTCGCAATCACGATGGACAATTGCGGCTTTGCAATATCCATCCGCAGATATTTGAAGTTTTTGTTATCACAAAACTTAATAAACTCTTTCGCATCTATCCGACAATAAAGGAGGCGAAAGAAAGCTTTGAGCCGCTAAACAAGCAGAGCGTCATATAACGTCAGCTTGGGGCAGGTTTTTCCCGGTGCGTAGCCGGCGCGTTATGGTTAGTTGAGTGTGTCACGCAAGAGGGTATGGATGCCCGTGAACCGCATGGAATGGTAATCACTTGCGCCTAAGTTCAGAACGGGCGTCTTTATGGGACGAATGCGACTGGAAAAAACAACCACCGCGCACCGATGTGTCGGTGTATCTTCTGCTTCCCGCAGATTATGGTGTCGGCTGGAAATTCCCAGCGACCTCAATCGTGTGGAAGAAGTTGAAGAGACCATTCTATCGCAATGCCAGCGATATTCATTTACAGATCGTGAC
>JAJYPG010000350.1 GCA_021795535.1 Planctomycetota bacterium | reverse complement strand
TCACGCGGAGAGATGGAGTTCGCGGAGGATGACGATTTACCACAACAACGGATTCACAAGGGAACGGAGGACGACGACGGATTTTCACCACCAAGGCACACAAGGACGGACGACGGATTGCGACGGATTCACAGGAGGCAGCGGAAAACGGAGGATTAACTATGGGGATTACGATGGGGGATTATCCACAGATTTTCACAGATTAAAACGACCAGGCCACAGAGGTACCAGATGTCACCGAGAATGGAAAAAAAATACGGCGATGATTTTCAACCACGACGACACGACGGATTTTAACACGGAGGAAGCAAAGGAAACGAAGGACGACGACGGCTTTCACCACAACGACACGACGACACAACGACGGACGTAGGGGGGGCACGCGGAGGCGCGGAGTTCGCGGAGGATGACGATTTTCCTGCCGCTTTCACGTTAGCCGAATGTGGGGCGGAAGCGTGCCGCTCAATATGTTCAGGATCATATAGGTATGTCATGCCCTGATATAGGGTATCACTTTTGACAACCAGGACAAGGGCGTTTCATTCTGTAGATAAAAATCGCTTGAGATGGGAATTTGCGGTTTTGGCGGGAAATTGGGACAAAGGGCTTGGAATGTTAATGATTGCGGAAGAATATCGGAAAGAAGTCTGGAGTTAGAATTGTAAAACATCGAAGTTAATTTTGTTCGATTCCTAACGCCGCTTGAACTGCTTTTCCAGATCGCGCAGGGAAAGACGGATGGTGGTCGGGCGGCCATGCGGACAATTGCTGGAGCGATCCACATCCAACCGCTGCGCCAGCAAGGCACGAATTTCATCGGGAGCCAATGGGTCGCCGGCTTTTATGGCGGCCTTACACGCGGCCATATCCAGCACTTCATGCAGAAGTTCCTCTTCGGTGATGCGTCCGACGGATTCCAGAAGTGTATCGAACAGCGATTGAATATATTCCACCGGATTGAGCCGCGCCAATAGTGTGGGAAGACTTTGCACAGCCACACTGGAGGAATCGAATTCAGTTATTTCCATACCAACTCTTTCCAGAGTGGGCTTAAGTCTTTCCAAAAGAGCCAGATGCCGGGTATTAACTGAAATTACGACGGGAATTAAAAGCCGCTGGGCCTCCATGGGACCTTTGCGCACGCGTGCAAGAAGCTGTTCATAAATAATACGTTCATGCAATGCGTGCTGATCTATCAGCAATAGACCATCCAGCTCTTCCACCACCAGATAACTGTTGTGAACCTGCATAAACCGTTGACCATCGGTGCCGGTTCCGGTTATTGCCCCCCCGCCAGTGGTCTGGCGAACCGGTGGAATCACAATTCCCGCCGGTGCGTCGGTTGTGGTTGGGTCAATACCTGTTTGCGGCGAAACGCCGGAAAAGCCCGCGCCATGCCCAAGCCCCATGTCGACCGCCGGTGTTGTGCGATCGGCCATCTCCGGCTGGACCAGCCCCTCACCGGACCGATTGGGCCAATGACCCGCATCCGCATCAGTGCGTTGCGGTGCCGCGAAACCGACATGGCTCCCAGATTCAACATTCTGGGTCGGCGGCGGAAAACCAAGACCTGGCTGGGCCGGACTGGAAGCACGGAAAAAGTCCGCCACCACCTGGCGACTTTCCGCCTTCTGCTGCTCCAGCGAACGGCTCGCGGCTGATGTATCCAGACCTTTTCCCAGACGTGCCGCCGCCGTTAAATCTCGTGCCAGCAACTGTTCACGCAAGGCGGAAAGCACAGCCCGATAAGGCAAATTCGGTTCGCGGAAACGCACCTCGGTCTTTTGTGGATGCACATTGACATCAAAAGCCTCCGGGTGCATGGAAATAAACACCACCGCCACAGGCTGGCTGTTGGGTTCAATAAGACCGCGATAGGCCTCTTTAACGGCATGAAGCAGCGAGCGATCGCGAATGAACCGCCCATTAAGGAACAGATATTGATAGCGCGATGTACCCCGCGCGGTTTCCGGCAGACCAATCCAGCCGGTAACGCGAATATGCCGGTCATCCAGATCCACGCCGATCAATTTATCCTTGAATTCCGCGCCAAGAGCCTGCACGATGCGCCAGGGATGGTCGGTGGTGGGCGGCAGGTCCATGGTGGTGCGCCCATTATGTGATACCTGAAGGCCAATGCCCGGAAAGGCCAGGGCCGTACGCAGAACCATTTCCTGAATGTGCCCGAACTCGGTGGCATCCGTCCGCAGAAATTTTCGGCGGGCCGGAACACAGTAAAATAAATCGCGAATTTCCAAAGTGGTTCCAGGCGAAGCGGCGCAGGGAACCACCGGTCCAACCACACTTTCGTGCGCCTCCACCCGCGCGGCCTGAATATCTGTGGCCCGCCGGGTGATAATCCGGGCATGGCTCACACCCGCAACTGAGGCAATGGCTTCGCCACGAAAGCCCATGGTGGCAATGGCAAAAAGGTCCTCCATGCTTTTTATTTTGCTGGTGGCATGACGGGCAAACGCCAGCGGCGCGTCCTCCGGCGACATGCCCGAGCCATCGTCGGTGATGCGAATAAGTGTGCGGCCCCCGTTTTCAATCTGAATGGAAATGTGCGTGGCACCGGCATCCACGGAATTTTCCAGAAGTTCCTTAACCACACTGGCGGGCCGCTCCACCACTTCGCCGGCGGCAATTTTATTAATGAGCGCATCAGGCAATACCTGAATCACCCGTGGCGATTGGTCTTCCTGACGAGATGGCGTGGAATTTGATGGCATAGTTTCTCATTTGTAAAACATGGTACGTCTTGCGATCACGTTACCACACGACTCGATCCTGTGTAGAGTCAATCGCTTGGCACCAAACAGGTCAAGTTCCAGCCCCTGTCCGGGTAGTGACGCGGCGCTTTCTTGTCGCCGCTCTGGCCATACGAGCGGAAAAATTAACCCGCACATGAAAAAGGGCTGCAAAAAATTCCGCCTTGTGGCGTGCGGCCCAAAGTTCCAATTCCGGATCAAATTGAGTGGTAATTACAATGCTGATGGTTCCGGAACGGCGAATCGTGCGAATTTCGCGCACATTGGCATAATGCCCCCGATCCAGAGCCTCGGCAATACGGAGAATGGCG
>JAJYPG010000349.1 GCA_021795535.1 Planctomycetota bacterium | reverse complement strand
CTGCCGCGCGCGTCACAAATGAACCACGATCACCCAGAGTCTGTTGCGGCTTGTTACCAACAGCCGCACCATGTTCAGCCAATTGGGCGCGTTGCCAGCGCCACCATTTGTCTATACGGTCCAGCCCCAGACCGAAGCGTTTGACTTCCATGCTGCGCAGGCCCTTTTGCAGGGATTCCTTAAACGTCCGGCCAATGCTCATCGCCTCGCCCACGCTCTTCATCTGCGTGGTAAGAGTTTCATCGGCGTCGGGGAATTTTTCAAACGTCCAACGTGGAATTTTTACCACAACATAATCTATGGAAGGCTCAAAGCAGGCCACGGTGCGGCGGGTAATATCATTGGGAAGTTCATCCAGCGTATATCCGACCGCGAGTTTGGCCGCGATGCGGGCAATGGGAAATCCGGTGGCTTTACTGGCCAGAGCGGAAGAGCGCGACACCCGCGGATTCATTTCAATGACCACCATATCGCCATTGGCGGGGTTGATGGCAAACTGAATGTTGGATCCCCCCGTTTCCACGCCAATAGCGCGGATGATGGCAATGGAGGCGTCGCGCATGCGCTGGTATTCCTTGTCGGTCAGGGTCTGGGCCGGAGCCACCGTGATGGAATCTCCGGTGTGAACACCCATGGGATCAAAGTTTTCAATCGCGCAGACAATCACCACATTGTCCGCCCGGTCGCGCATGACCTCCAACTCGTATTCCTTCCAGCCAATAAGCGACTGATCAACCTGAATTTCACTGATCATGGAAGCGTCAAGCCCGCGCTGGGCCAGGTCTTCAAATTCCTCCATGTTGTAGGCAATTCCCGAACCGGTCCCACCCAGCGTGAATGATGCGCGAATAATGCATGGCAAGCCGGTTTGGGCCAGCACGGCCCGTGCTTCATCCATGTTGTACGCCAGGCCGCTGTTGGGCACTTTCAGGCCGATATCCTCAATGATCTGTTTGAATTGTTTACGGTCTTCCCCGCGGTGAATCGCTTCACACGTCGCACCAATCATGCGCACGCCATATTTTTCCAGTACGCCCGCCTCAGCCAATGCCACCGATGTGTTCAAACCAGTCTGCCCGCCCAGCGTGGGAAGCAGGGCATCAGGGCGTTCGCGTTCAATAATTTTGGTGATCGCTTCCACGGTAATCGGTTCAATATAGGTGCGATCAGCCATATCCGGATCGGTCATAATGGTTGCGGGATTGGAATTGACCAGAATAACCCGATACCCCTCTTCGCGAAGCGCCTTGCACGCCTGCGTGCCGGAGTAGTCAAATTCGCATCCCTGCCCAATAACAATAGGCCCGGATCCGATAATAAGAATGCTTTTAATGTCCGTTCGTTTGGGCATGGAAATCAACCTTTATCCGTCATGTCAGCCACGCTGCTTAATTAAGTCTGTTTTTTATCACAAATTGCCTCGGTGCGAAAGCCCAGCGGAAAATAGTGCGGGGAAAGGCCTTATAATTTTTCCAGGGACCCTGTATCCCTGTACCACTGACAGTTCCTCCCGATATACCGCACAGGTATCTTGTTGAAACGCACCATACTGTAAAGTGGAAGTGTCCCGCCCCAGATAGTACGGACAGGACGATGCAGGCAAGCCCCCTGCGCTACTGACGGGCCGGTCTGGCGTGGGCAACTGGGAAGCCCGGCAGACCCCCGCCCCACTCCTCCGCCAACGAAGCCACAAGCTCCGGCCAGGCTCACGCCGGTAATTGAGAATTTTCCGGCTTCAGCGCCGCGATGGAATAAAAAGGCCGCTGTTCCAGCACATATTTGCGTTCAAAATTGGTGCCCACCACCAGCCCATTCTGATCCCGCACAGGGGATTCAAACGGTATGGACACAAGCCCCGCAAAACCCGAAAAAACCTGCCGAATATGTTCAAAATACCCGGCATGATCGGTCACCACCCGGAACTTTCCACCGGGGGAAAGCATGCGTAATGCCTCCACCATAAACGCGGGCTGAATCAGCCGTCGCTTATGATGCCGCGCCTTGGGCCATGGATCGGGAAAATAAATATGCAGTGCCGCAATGGAATCCGCCGGAACATGGCAGCGAATCCACCAGGGCGCATCCGCCCGCACCACCCGGCAATTCAGCAGCCCATGCCGCCGCAAACGGTCGGCTGAAAAATCAGCATAAGCCTTGGCCCATTCAATGCCAATGAAGTTTCGCTCTGGCGATTTTTCAGCCACCGAAACCAGGAAAGTCCCCTTGCCCGAACCTATCTCCAGTTCCACCGGATGATCGTTGCCAAAAATATCCGGCCAGGAAAGCATTCCAGTTTCATCCGGAATATCCAGCAAAACCGGTTCAACCACCAAATTTGCACGCAATGCCACAGAGACCTCTTGCACAACCATAAAAACCCATTTTGTACGGATCGTGACAATAGCACAACCCTGCCGTATTCAATGGTCTGCCAAATTTTCCGGTGGTGGCTAAAATTTCCACATCGCGGCCTATATGTTTTTCTCCCGTCAATCGCACAATCGCTTGAAACGTGCGCCATTGTGGCCGACAATCACAAAAGGGCAATTCCGCCTGAAGGCCAGCGTTGGTCAGGCGGCGTTAAACATGGAAGGCAAATGGTCGAAACGACAGTTCAACATAATCGCGAAGATACCCCCCTGCTACAGGATTTCCCGCCGCTGCTGCGCAATCGGAACTTCATCCTGCTGTGGCTGGGGTATGTGGTATCGGCCCTTGCGGACCGCGTTCACTGGCTGGTGATGCTGACACTCCTGTGTACTGTGGTGCTGGGCATGAAAGGGCTGGGATCGCAGCAGACGGCACAATTGAACCTGGCCATGTTTGTACCTTTTCTGATTCTCGCGCCATTGGGCGGCCTCATTTCCGATCGACTGCCGCGTCGCATGGTCATGATCTCCGGCGATTTAATCCGCGTGGTAATTGTGCTGGTGGCGCGTACCATTCTGCTGCATGGAGCCCAGTCAAAGAGCTTCAGCGTCGATACACTATTATGGCTGGTGTTTGGCTCGGAAATAATTCTCTCTTCCGTGGGGGAAATCTTTTATGTAGCCCGCGCCGCCATTTTGCCCAATCTGGTTCATCCGCGT
>JAJYPG010000348.1 GCA_021795535.1 Planctomycetota bacterium | reverse complement strand
CGCCGCTATATGGGTTTTGAACTTTCCGAAGAATATGTCAAGCGTATTGAAGGGCGACTCGCGGAAACCAAAGTGGGTGAGGCGCTGGCCGGCGCTGAAAACCCCAAGTCCTCGGTACCCAACACGGACAATGGAACCATTCGGGTTGTTAATGGCGATGGGAAAATAAAACGGCAAAAGAAAAACAAGCCAAGCACATCGGATTCCGATTCCATAGCACTGTTCGCCGAAGCTGGTGGCAATCCATTGTGAAGGCATGGGATACGCTCTGCCCGGCCATTGGCGGCATATCTCATGGAAATAAAGATAAGTATATAATACAATCAGTTTACTTCCTGACAAAAGCTCTACAGGCAATCGAGCGGACAAATAAGCTGTATTCTTTATAATGTATTTATATATATAGTTTAATTACGGTACACCTGACAAGTCTTATTTGGACGTTTCCTGCGTTATAATTCATGGAAGCGATTGCCCACCCCCACCGCGATTATTTTACCTACGGGGCCTGGCCCATGGAGAGCTTGTCGGGGGATGGACCAAGGGTTATCAGCAGCACGCCGATGATGGCAATCGCGCCGCCAAACAATGTTATGAGCGATGGAATTTCTCCCAGCCAAAGCCAGGCCATGACGACGGCTATAACCGGCATCAGGTATTGATAACCACACAGCTCGCTGGCTGACATTTTTGACAGCACATAATTCCATGTAAAAAAAGCCAGCGCTGCCGGAAAAATGCCCAGATAAACCGCCGCAATAATGGCGCTGGCCGGAGCGTGGCCGACGTTGTTCCACAGCGGCCAGGAAAACGGCAGCAGTTCCAGCGTCGCGGCCCATATCGCCCAGGTGGTCAGTTCCAGCGGGGTGTAACGGTTCATGAGCGGCTTTTCCACCACCACATAAGCCGCACTGCTTAAAGATGCAACCAGAACCAGAAGAGTGCCCCAGTTGCCGGTAAAACTCTCATCTCGTCCCAGCACAATCAGCACGGTGCCCGCCAGACTAATCAGCAGGCCGATCCAGCCCCGGGTGTGGAGCTTTTCTTTCAGCAGCCAACCGGCCAGCAGAGCGGTGAAAATAGGGGAGGTGTTGATCAGCAGCGCCGCAGTTCCGGCGGAAACGGTGATTTCGCCGGCGTTAAGTGTCACGTTGTAAAGGGAAAATCCCAGAAAACCCAGGAGTAAAATGGCCGGAATATCGCGCCTTTCAGGCAGGCGCCTGCGGCGGCCAAAAGCGAACGCTCCCAGCGTCACAGAGGCACAAACGAAGCGCAAAAGGGCCAGGTCCCCATAGCCAAAGCCGGTCAGTCCGACCCGGATCGCCACAAAGGCGGAGGCCCAGAGCACCAAAGATATTGCCAGATACACATAAATACGAATCGTCATGCAATTCCATTCCGAGCCGCCTTGAGATGCGATACACGCCTCCATGCGTTACCCCATGTTATGCGCCGACCATTGCGGACTCAAATAGCCGGGCGGACCGCCTTTGCTGGTTTGCCCGTTTTGCAGGGATTGGCCAAACTGTTTGCAGAACAAAGGTTTGTGCTCTTATGCAGGTAAATTGCCGAACCAAAGCGGGTGAGTATCCCGATGGATCGGGACGCTCCCAGGGTCGTGCCCGCGGGGCGAGCCTGAGCCTCCGGGTTCCCCGACAAAAACGGGCACACCCCCCATCAACCTTCGATCGGAGAAGCCCCCCCTACCACAGAGAATCCCCATACCACTATCTGAATCGCGTATGGTTTGCTAAAATGTGCAGGAATCCATTCGGATTAGTTCATTTGCGGGTGGATGATACAGGGTCTGTTGCCGGAGGATTGACTATGTGGGTGGCACACAACACCGCACGAAGCGCGACGGGAATGTTCAAACCACTGTTTACGGGACCGTTATTGCTGGTACTGCTGGCAATACAGGTCACACTTTTCGGAAATCCCTCTAACGCCAGAGCCGGAAGTGCTGCGGCGGGACCGCAAACATCCGTGCAAAACACCAAACTGACGGCCAGGACGGCGCTGCCCATTCGCTTTCAAAATTGGGAAACAATACAAATTAATGCGATCATGACCAAGCTTGCGAAGGATGATAACTTTGCCGCCGCCAGGGCGGCTCTGGACACCCTTTGCGATCAGGCTATTTCCCGCAGCCCGCAAAGCCAGCCGCGCATTATTCGCCGGGCGTATTTCGCCCGCGAACTGGTAACACAATTGGCAACGGTGGAAAACCGGAAAATGCGACAGCATCTTCTGGCTTATTTGCGGAAGCACCATGTTTTGGCCCAAACACTGGTTTTTCTGGTGGAAATGCAACAACCGCAATGGCCACTCATTTACGCCATGCTGGACCATCTGCACCAGGCCTTGGGCAAAAAGGCGGCGCGCTACCCGAACCTTACCGCGGCAATATGCAGTGTTCTGTACAAGCCTTTTACGGCGCAGCTTAATGAAAACCCGGCGCACTCACCAGACCCGGTCAAGCTCTGGAAATTTTATGTGGCAAATCAGAACGCCATGTTTTTTGGCATTAAACGGATGCCCGCGGAATTGCTCATTTATGTGGTCGATGGCACAACCAGTATTCGCGACCACCGCTGGGCTTTGGCGAAATATCATGGCAATCCGGACCCCGGCCAGTTGTTTTTTACCATTAAATATGACTACGGCTTTCTCCATGGTCACGCGCTGCGGATCGATACCGCCGGGTTCACGCTGCCCAATATTCTGGCTTATGGAGGTGTGTGTGTGGATCAGGCTTATTTTTCCACGGAAGTGGCCAAGGATATTGGTGTGCCATCGGCACTTGATGAGGCGATGGGCAACGATGCCGGGCATGCGTGGGCCGGATTCCTTCAGGCTCGCGGTCGGCAGGGTTGGTGGAATTTTCTTTCCGGGCGTTATCAGGAATATCGCGGTATTCAAGGGCATGTGACCAATCCGCAAACCCGCCGGGAAGAGCCGGACACCTTTATTTCCCTAAGCTCGCAATTAATTCACACAACAGCACATGATCGCTGGAATGCCGCCGCCCTTACCGACGCGGCAGAGCGCCTGGCGGAGATCGCGTTGCTCCACAAGCAGCTCT
Organism: Planctomycetota bacterium; assembly: GCA_021795535.1. The sequence continues at coordinate 14 of JAJYPG010000348.1, read as the reverse complement.
CGCCCAACCCGCTG
>JAJYPG010000347.1 GCA_021795535.1 Planctomycetota bacterium | reverse complement strand
ATGCTTTCGGTGCTGATTCCGTTCATTGCCAATTCACGACCCTATACCGCAATAATTCCCGCACACGATGGCCATGCGGCGGAACGTATTTTTCCGCTTTTCCGCAGCCTTACCACCGTGGACTATCTCTGGCTTACAGGGGTTGCGGCGGCGGCCATTTATCTGCTGGTTTATTTTCGTACGGCAAGTCGGCACAACCTTATGAAGCGGCGTTCCATTCGTATGCGATGGTTGTGCGCATTAATCCTGCTGGCCACCCTGGCTGGATCGCTGACCGCAATTTTCCACACCAATTATCTCGACGCCCACGACTACCACCACATGGCCCGCGATGGCCGGATCACCCACGCCATTTTTACCCCTATTCCATGGGGATATGCCACCATGGAGCCGCTGGGAAAGAATCTGATCAACAAACTTCCCTCTGCCCGCCACTGGCTGGGAACCGATGGCGATGGCCGCGATGAACTTGCCAGACTTCTCTGGTCCGCACGGGTCGCCATGGAAATCGGATTTGTAAGCCAGATTATTGCGGTCGCGATTGGCATTGTGGTCGGTTCCATGATGGGCTATTTTGTGGGCATTGTGGATTTAATCGGTATGCGCTTTGTGGAAATGGTTGAGGCCATTCCCACCTTTTTCCTCATCCTTATTTTCATCGCCATTTACGGGCGGAACCTGATGGTCATCATGGTTATTTTCGGCATTACCGGATGGACCGGCATCGCCCGCTTTATTCGCGCGGAATTCTTCCGCCTGCGCAAGCTTGATTATGTCACCGCTGCCATTGCCAGTGGCCTGCCGCGCAGCCGAGTAATGTTGCGCCACATGCTGCCCAACGGCCTGACCCCGGTTATTGTATCGGTAAGCTTTGGCATAGCCGGTGCCATTATGAGCGAATCCGGCCTGAGCTATCTGGGTGTTGGTGTCAATCCGCCCACCGCATCCTGGGGACAGATGCTTAATGCGGCCGGTCAGCCCGGTGTGGTCTTCCGCTGGTGGCAGGCCATGGGTCCGGGCATGGCTCTGTTTATCACCGTGCTGGCCTTTTACACCATTGGCAACGCCGCCCGCGATGCCATTGATCCACAGCATGCCAACAACCGCTGATTTTTCAAGGATTCCGACGTGTACGATTCCAAAAGGTCATCCGGCACTTCATTCGCCACGCCACTGCTGGAAGTGCGCCATTTGCACACTGAATTCCGTAGCGGCAATATCGCCCTGCCCGCCGTGGATGGCGTTTCGTTTTCCATTTATCCCGGACAAACATTGGCCCTGGTTGGCGAGTCCGGCTGCGGCAAAAGCGTTTCGGCACTTTCCATTCTTCGCCTTGTTCCAGAGCCGCCGGGAAAAATTGCCGCAGGAGAAATTTTATTCGATGGGCGCGATCTGCTGAAATTACCTGAAAAAGAGATGCGAAAAATTCGTGGCGGACGAATCGCCATGATTTTTCAGGAACCAATGACCTCTCTGAATCCCGTATTCACCATTGGCGATCAAATTCTGGAGGCGATTGGTCTGCATCAGAATGTTTCCCCGCAGGAAGCCGTGGAGTTGGCGGTCGATTCCCTTAAACGCGTCGGTGTGGGCGATCCGGTTCGACGGCTGCATGAATATCCGCACCAAATGTCCGGCGGCATGAAGCAGCGCATCATGATCGCCATGGCCCTGGCCTGCAAGCCGGACCTGCTTATTGCCGACGAACCGACCACCGCCCTGGATGTCACCATTCAGGCGCAAATTCTTGAACTGCTGGCCGATTTACAGCAAAGCACCGGAATGGCGCTGTTGCTCATTACACATGATCTTGGCGTGGTGGCGGAAAATGCCGATACCGTCGCCATTATGTATGCGGGCAAAATTGTGGAATTCACCAATGTCTATGATCTTTTTGATCACCCCCTGCACCCATACACACAGGGCCTGCTCAACTGCGTGCCGCGGCTCGGGTACCAGGCGGAGAGGCTCGTCACTATTCCCGGCACAGTTCCCAGCCCGCGGACCTGGCTGAACACCTGCCGTTTTGAACCGCGCTGCACCATCTGCGCGCCTGCGGCCCGTGACCAATGCCGTGCGCAAATGCCCGCCTTGAAAGAGGTCGAACCCGGTCATTGGGCCGCGAGTTTTAATGTCCCGAATTATGCCGCGGCCATTTCCACACCACCCCAACTCAATTTCCGCCGTTCGGCCAATCCGACAGTGTAATGCAACGCGCCAATGGGGCGGTACCAACTGGCTGATGACTTCCGTGAAATAAAATGTTTGTCTGTGGTTTGAATTGCCATTTAACGTTCCACCCCCGGCAAGCCGGAGGCTCTTGTACAGAAGAGCCTTTGGGCGCACATTTTGGTTGCCAATTACGAAAAAAAAAGGACCCGCGAGGCCAAAGCCGCGCGGGTCCATCGTTTTAATGACAATCATCCAGCGGCGTGATGCCGTGGAATCATGGAGTTATCAATAATCTTCCGAATGGTCGTGGCCACCGGCCTTCTTGTCATCCTTCTTGGGCAGCTCGCTGATAATTGCATCGGTGGTCAGCAGCAGGCTGGCAATGGAAGAGGCGTTGGTCAGGGCGGTGCGTTCGACCTTGGTCGGCACAATCACACCCATCTTGATCATATCGCCATATTCGTGGGTCAGAGCATTGAAGCCAAAGGAGGCATCTTTGTTTTCCAGAACTTTCTGGGCAACAATGCTGCCATCCACGCCGGCGTTTTCGGAAATTTGTTTGATAGGCGCGAAAAGCGCCCGCTTGACAATGTCGGCACCGATTTTTTCGTCGCCTTCCAGCTTGAGCTTGTCAATGGCGGGAATGGCCCGCAGCACGCTCACGCCGCCACCGGGAAGAATACCTTCCTCAACCGCGGCGCGGCAGGCATGAAGGGCGTCTTCCACACGGGCCTTCTTTTCCTTCATGGCCGCTTCGGTTGGGGCGCCGACTTTAATCAGCGCCACGCCGCCGGCGAGCTTGGCCAGACGTTCCTGGAGCTTCTCACGGTCATAGTCGCTGGTGGTGCGGTCAATTTCATTCTTGATTTGTTCAATGCGGCCCTTGATGGCGTCGCTTTTTCCGGCACCTTCAATAATGGTGGTCGCT
>JAJYPG010000346.1 GCA_021795535.1 Planctomycetota bacterium | reverse complement strand
CAGCATACCGCCTTATCATTGAACCAGGCCCGCGAATAACGATGGATTCTTATATCTGTAAAAACCGAAGTTGTTTTTGCACTGGCCCTTACCTTATTTTTTCCCGATTTGGTTCTCAAGTGATGGAAAAATATTCCACCGCGCCGGTTTTTCATGGCGGAATGGGGCAGACACTGCGGTTTTTGGAGCTGGTGCTGGGGTTGGTGGGAGTGCCTGTGATTATTTTTCTGCCGCGATCTTTGCGTGCGGACTTCATGTGGTTGCTGGGCCTTTTCATGCTATGTCTGGTTCTACTGCTGACAAAAGGGCAGGACGAACTGCTTTTAATTTTATCGGGCTACCCGGCGCTGGCGTTGCTGGCACTGGTTGCCCTGGATGCCATTACGGGTATTCGGCCAGCGGTTCCGGAATCCATCACTTTTCGCAACTGGCAATTTTTCATTTCCGCAGCGGTTACAATACTCTGGTTTCTTCCGGCAGGTCTGGCGGTTTGTGGCAAACAGATCGCCGCGGTTGTGCCGCATGGCGGCCATTGGTGGATTCATTTAATAATTATAGTGGCGGTCATTGGTGCGGAACTTGCAGGCGTGCTGGGGCTGCTGACCTATTTTTTTAGTTTCAAGCGGTGGGTCAATATCGCCGGACGCCTGCTGGGTACACTGGGGCTTACCATGACCATGGGTGTAGGACTGTGGACCGCACTTGAGCCGGGTATTTTAGCGTGGCAATCGGATATGTGGATTCGTATGGAACTGCTTTGGTTATTTTTGATAGTTTCCGGATCTCTGCTATTGGTTTGGGCGGGGCTTACCCAACGATTTATTTTGATAGCGGCGCGTCTACGGGAAATGGAACAAATTACCGAAACCTGATTTTACGCCTAACAGGTGGTGTAACGCATAAAAGCCTGTTGATGGAGCATGTTTTACACTTCAACAACTATTCAATATTGTGTTGTATCATGCGATGGCGAGCGGTTTGGCCGTTACGCCGGGCTGGTGTTTTGTTTTATCAAGGAACGACAGACAATGGTAAATGAGGTAATGGTGGAACTGGCGTGGCTGGAGCATGGTCGCGGACTGGATATACCGGCATATCAAACGCCGCTCTCGGCGGGTATGGACTTGCAGGCGGCAATTACCGAACCAGTGGTTCTTGGGCCGCTGGAGCGCAAGGCTATTCCATGCGGTTTCGTCATGGCGATTCCGGTCGGTTACGAGGCGCAAATTCGCGCCCGGTCCGGCTTGTCGCTGAAAAGTGGAATTGGGATGCCCAACAGTCCGGGGACAATAGATGCCGACTACCGGGGCGAATTGATGGTGATCCTGATTAATTTCAGCGAGCGGCCATTTACCATTGTACGTGGAATGCGCATTGCGCAAATGGTTATAGCGCCGGTTACCCGCGGGCAATGGAAGGTAGTGCCTGGTGCCGAGCATTTGTCTTCGACCATCCGTGGCGGTGGCCGGTTTGGCAGCACAGGGCATTGAAGAAACCCGGTTTATTCAGATACATCAAAGATGTAATTTGGCCAGTCCGCACCCCAATCATTGCACCATGCTGATGATTGATGTTTTAATGAGGCAGCCGCGGTTTTAAAAGGATCGCCGGAAAATTGTTACGCCTGAATTTATAATTTATCCATCCGGTTTTTCCATTGGTAGTCGCAAGGCGGGATTGCTACAATTACATGACGGTTGTTTTGCGTTGTGGCATGCCGTCGGTGACTGCTGCTGGCGGGTGATGTGACGGATATGCTTATTAAAGGCCCGAAGCGTGTAACGCCGGAGTTGGAGTTATGGCATGATTTCTATAGATGTTTCCGCCGCTGGCGCAGCGACGTCCGCGGCAAGCCCCGACCAGTTGAATCTCCCCCACAGCACGGTGGTGGCTGATTATCTGGATGTTGATGCCATTACCGATCTGGCGTTGCGACCCATAGCAGAGAAACTGGCCAATGGGAGGCGTCTGGATTTTTCCGATGGAATGGCCCTGTGGAATTCTCGCGATATTTTCGCGATCGGTCATCTGGCCAATGCCGTGCGGCAGGCCTTGCATGGCCGCGTGGCTTATTACAATATCAATCGGCATATCAATTATTCCAATATATGCGCGTTGTCGTGTAAATTCTGCGAATTTCACCGCAAGCACGGCGAGCAGGGGGCTTATGAATATGATTTGGAAAATGTGTTCCGGATTGCCGCCGAGGCGGACAAAGTTGGGGCGACGGAAATTCATATTGTCGGTGGGTTGCATCCGTGGTTTCCTTTTGACTGGTATCTGGAAATGCTTTCCGGCCTGCGGCAGCGTTTTCCGCGATTGCACCTGAAATGTTTTACGGCCATTGAAATTGATCATTTCGCTAAAATTTCCAGGCTTTCTGTGCGTGAAGTGCTTATTGCGTTGCGCGAGCATGGTCTGGGTTCCATGCCTGGCGGGGGGGCGGAGGTTTTTGACGACCGTGTACACGATGAAGTTTTCAAAGGCAAATTGCGCAGCGACGGCTGGATGCAGATTCATCGCGTGGCCCACGAACTGGGCATTGCGACCAATGCCACTATTTTGTATGGCCATGTGGAAACGCGGGCGGAGCGAGTGAATCATCTGATCAAGTTGCGCGAATTGCAGGATGAAGCACCCGGTTTTCAAACCATTATCCCGCTTTCATTCATTCCCGATGGCAGTGAACTGGGCCATCTGCCCGGCAACACCGGTATGGAAGATCTGAAAATGCTCGCCATTTCGCGGCTGATGCTGGCCAATTTTTCGCATGTAAAAGCGTTCTGGATAATGCAAAGCATGAAACTTTCGCAGGTGAGCCTGAATTTCGGCGTGGATGACCTGGATGGCACCGTGGTCTGGTATGACATTACCAAACGCGAAGGCGGCCGGGGCAATCAACATCAGGAGCAGGACGTTTCCGATATTCGCCGTCTTGTGGTGGAAGCAGGGTTTATTCCGGTGGAACGTGATACGCTGTACCGCCGTATTGTTCGCAATGGCAGCGACTGGCGGGTGGAATAATTCCGGCGGAAATCTCGCGATACAATTCGGCACCAGCCGGCCTTAACCTGAATGCAGACAGATGAAATTGCGGTCTG
>JAJYPG010000345.1 GCA_021795535.1 Planctomycetota bacterium | reverse complement strand
GCGGCCCTATCCAAATCTTACCAGCGGTAAATTCCGCCTGAATGTCGGTTTTACACAGCGTAAGGGATCTGCTGAGTTGCCCGATGGCTCCGATCCGCCACCGATTTTCCAGCCACGCCCGCACATTGGACACCGGGCGTATGAATCGCGTATACAGATACACGGCCATGGCCGCTTGCGGTTTAATTCCGATTTTCGGATATTTACCGGCCAGAAAATCCATCATCATCCGCGTTTGCGAAACCAGAATGCGCGCGGTGTTCATGGCCGACATCAGGGGGTGATCCGCCCGCACTCCCAGCGTTTCATGAATGACCAGATGGGCCACGACGCGGGCGGCATCCTCAACCTGACCGGCATTAAGCAGCAGCATGACAAGCTGCACGTTGGCGGCTTCAGCCAGAAAGGCAATACGGCGGCGATCAGCCTGTGATGTTGTTTGTAAAAACGCCAGATAGTTGGCCATGGTCCAAACTGGTGCCACCTGCACCAGATTGTTGTCATCAATATGTTTTAGATATAGTGACTGCGCTTTTTGTGCCAACCGCGAACCGGAATAGTACCGAAAACTCAGTGCAAAAGCGCGCAGCGCTAACAGACGTTTGAGACGCGGGCTGGTGGTTTTATGAGCTGCGTCAAGCATGTCGGAGGCGAGTTGAATTCGGTCGGAAAGCCGCAGTTGAAAAATAGTGTTTTGGCGCGTGCCAAACCGCTTTTGAAACGTGGCCCAGGTATGCAGGGAATAGACCGGTCGCCAGCCCGCCGGGCCGGTAACAGGAGCCTTCTGCACCAGCGACATGTCGGGCCAAAGTTGTGTGAGATGAATTCTTTTGGGCAGCAGAGGGTTACGGGCCTGCCAGCCCGCATAACTAATATGATGCGGCACGGAAATGACCCGCGCCTTTAATGCCCCTGGTTCCGGTGATGCCAATAAGCAGAGCAGGACGGCGGTGCCAAACACCCATGTGCCAATAACGGAGCGAACCGCGCCCCGGCTGGTCCCTCCGGCACGGCCAACAGGTCCGGGCACGCATTGGCCGGTTGAGCGGTTTCGCGTCGTTCGTGTGAAGAAAAAATCAATCATGGCGTCCATGCCTGTAAAATCGCGTTCAATACCTGTTGGTCATTATACTTCGTGGCGGAATTCTTGTTCATTGTGCATATTGCGGCCATAAGCATCAAATTTCCTGCGTCTGGATATACGCCTCCATCTCTTCCAATGGAATAGCGGACTTCACCGCCAACACCAGAATCAGCAGGCTGAAAATAGTCAGCACGACCAAATCATAAGGGAAGGCAATAATTCCGCGACCATCAACCATGCTTTTGGAACCCAGGAAGGTAATAAGCCACAAGCCGCCGAGGTAGGGCAGAACCCACCAGGTGTTTTTCCAGTTCATAAGCGGGATTTTTGCGGGATCAAAAATAAGCCGGTAGAGCATAAAAACAATAAAAAAGGCCGTCAGAAGCCCCATCAGCCAGGTGTCTGTGGCCAGACCGGCCCAGTAAATGATGATGTTGGAAATGACAAAAGTCAGCGGAGCCAGTACGTTGGCCCAGGGCAATTTGAATGGCCGGGAAATGTTTCCCATGCGATGGCGCAGGGAAAGCAGGACAATAGGCCCGATTCCATAGGAAAGCAGCATGACCGAGGAAATATAATCGACCATCTTTTTCCATGTGGGAAATGGCAGAAGAAACAATATGCCAACGCAGAAACTCAAAACGCCCGCGGCCCAGGGCACCGAATTCCGGTTCAGTTTTTTCATCGTGGGATGAATGAAGCCATCCTCGCTCATGGCGTGAATAACCCGTGCGGATGTGGTGGTATAAATGAATCCTGTTCCAGCCGGGGAAACTATTGCATCGGCATAAAGCAACCAGGCCAGCCAGCCGAGTCCCACGCCGGTGGCCAAAGAGGCAAACGGACCGGCACCCACCTTGAACGCCTTAATGGTTCCCAGCGCACCCCAGCCATATTGGTGGACCGCCGCAGGGTCCACGGCCAGCACAAATGCCAATTGCAACACCACATAGAGCACCATGCCAATGAGCACCGAACCAATAACGGCGATTGGTATGTTGCGTTGCGGGTTGGCACTTTCGCCCGCCAATTCCACCGCCTGCCGGAACCCCAGGTAGCTGAAAACCACGCCGGAAGTGGCAATGGCGGTAAACATACCGTGAAAATCAGTGGAAAAACTTTTGGCTGGAATATGCAGATTCGCGCCATGCTGCACGGTGCAAAGCAGCGAGATGGTGGCCAGAATGGGAATGCCCAGTTTCCACCAGCCCGCTGTATTGCTGATGCGCAAGGCCCATTTAATGCCCCACAAATTGATTGCGGTGAACAAAGCCAGCAGGGCAATTGCCACAACGATGCCCAGATCGGTGAGGACACGCTGGTGATCGACCATTTGCACCAGATGCGGAACATGCTGCGGAAAGCTGTGAAATGTCTTGCCCAGATAGGCCAGCAGATCATCGGCATAACGCAGTACCGCCAGCACTTCCACCGGAGCAATGGTGACATAGCCCAGAAAAAGTATCCAGCTCCATATTCGCGCCAGCAGCGAGCCATGGCTTAAATGCGGAAAATGCACCACCGCGCCACTGCGCGGAAACATGGTGGCAAGTTCGGCATAAACCATCGCCAGAAGCAGAATGGCCACGCCGCCAATAACCCATGAAAAAATGCTTAGTGGCCCTGCGGCCTGTGCCGCATACATGGGGCCAAACAGCCAGCCTGAACCAATAATGCCCCCCAGGCTGGCATACAGCAGCCCGATAACTCCCGCTTCCCGCCTTAATTTTTTTCCATGCCCTGCCGGTTCCGTCATGACGTATCCCTTTAACCCGCAAGTGTTTCCATTGCCTGCCAACTCCGGCCCGCATGCCGCGCCAAAAAAGTGCCGTACCACAAGCTGGTTCGCATAGCGTCTTTCCCGTAGTTTAACCGCTTGACGCGGGTTGTCACGGTCCTGGACGCACAGGTTGTCATCGGGGTGTGCCCGTTTTTTTGTCGGGAACCCCGGAATATCAGGCGTGTCCCGCGGGCACGCTCCTGGGATCGCGGCTGTCCTCAGCCGCTTCAGGTCGGCAA
>JAJYPG010000344.1 GCA_021795535.1 Planctomycetota bacterium | reverse complement strand
ACAGATCCAACCCTCTGGCGACTGTATGCCGCCGCGCCCACGCCCGTAATCATTCGCCGTCTGGCCAGACTACGGCTGGAGCCAGTTCAAGCGCCTGCGGCGTGGTGGTGGCTGTCGGTTCTTTGCGGTCCGCTGGTGCTGATGATAGTCGTCCTGAGCATTCTGGCCGCAGGCCGCAGCAAAAAAGTCGGCACTTTTTTGGTTTTTCTTTCGACCGCTGCCCTGGGACTCGCCGGATTTGGCTACCTCTACCTGCGGGCTAGCACACATCCTACCGCGACCGAATTCCGGTGGACCACCCGCAATCTGAAAAGTCCACTGGCAGTGCGAAGACGTCTTACGTTCTATCGCAGTCTGCGTCCTGACCATGTATTTTTGCCGGCAAAATCCCACTGCATCCAATTGCCGCTTTCCTCATCGGCTCGCGAATGGTTTTCGCTTCGCGGAAAGTTGCGCCTTCATGCCGACGGCAATTCCGTGCGTTTGGCCATTGCCGCCGATCAGAGCATCGTGATGCTGAGTCAAAGGTGGGAAACTCCACCCCAATCAATCGCGCCGAGCCACTTGCCGCCACATAGAAAGCAACTGGCCGAATGGGTTGCAGCCAATCCAGCCTTCATTGCAAAAAACCCACAGGCCGTGGCCTTGCTGGATGGGCGCATTTTCCGGCTTGCCCAACCCGGGCAAGCTCATGATTTTTATCAATGGATGGCACGTCAGGCCAGGCCGATGCAGGCGGATCTACGGGCATGGTTCGCACTTGAATTTCAGGCTTCCCACAAATATGTGATGCAGGATCGCGGCCAGGGAAAGCGGCGCGGGCTTTACGTCATACAAGCACCATAACCAATCGTGTGGGGCATCGGGATGGTCTGTGCCGTATTATTTCCCGATTTCGATTGGAGTTCGGAATCTGCAGCCTGGTGCCGTGCTGCAGTATATCGTGAAATTTTAGCGATTTCATGCTACAAATAGGCCATGAATATGGCCAAACCTGTAAACAAGACCGCGTGGAAAATTGGCGAACTGCTGGAATGGACCACGCATTTTTTTTCGCGCAGCGGAATTGAAGACCCCCGCCTTTCCGCCGAACTGCTGCTGGCCCATGCGCTGGGCACTACGCGCATGGCTCTTTATACGCAATTCGATCAGTTTCCTTCGCCAGAGAAAGTGGCGGCGTTTCGCGATCTGGTACGGCAACGCAAGGAACATACACCGGTGGCCTATTTAATCGGCAAGGCGTGGTTTTTTTCCATGGAAATTGCCGTCTCCCCCGATGTTTTAATTCCCCGGCCCGATACCGAAACGCTGGTCGAACAGGCCATTGGAATTGTACGCGGCAATCCAGGCTGGGAAACGCCGGATATTCTGGACCTCTGTACCGGCAGTGGCTGCATTGCCCTGGCTCTGGCGAAAAATTTGCCGACTGCCCGCATTGTCGCGACGGATATAAGCACGAAGGCCCTGGCCATCGCTATGGCCAATGCGGACAGGCTGCAATTGGCCCAGCGCATTGGCTGGTGTCCGGGCGACCTGTTTGCCGCCGTGGAAACACTTTCCCCGCCAATGAAGTTTGATCTTATTGTCGCCAACCCCCCTTACATTCCCGCCCATCAGATTGCAACATTGATGCCCGAAGTAAGCCGCCATGAACCGCATCTGGCCCTGGATGGCGGACCGGATGGCCTGGCTTTTTTTAAGCGCATTGCCGCGGCGGCACCGGAGTGGCTTAAGTCCGGCGGCATGTTGATGGTTGAGACCGCGTTTGACCAGAGCGCCGCAGTTGATGAAATATTGCTTTCCATCGGACATTTTATGGAAACGCGCATTGCGCGTGATGTGGCCGGGCACCAGCGGTGCGTTGTTGCAAAATTAAAATCGCATTAATACCACACCCACCAATCCCTGGCCCCCGGAGCGGCCCGGGATTAGTGGAGACCTAACCGCACAGGAACGACTCGCCTGACTGGACCATGGCAATTCCTTTTTAATTCGTATGGACCACACCATTGCCAATTAAAATGGCCTTATCCACCCGGCCCTCCAGAACCGCCTTGGCCTCACGCTGAATATTCAGGGCATATAGGCTGTCATGTTCTATTCTTGCAAGCTCCATGCGTACCGTTGGGTCCTTGCGCACGGGCCAAAGCTGATACACGCACTGTTGTAACGCGGCGGCTTGCGGGTTTTCCACCACAGGCAAAAGACGCTGCTTGATCTGCCATGGCTTTTCTTGGCCATCGCTTCCGTATGCCGCGGAAATGGATGCGACGTTTCCCGCTGCCCCGCCAGCACCCACCATATTGAGCAAGGCGGTGGTTCCGGCAACCTGCTGCGCACGCGCCCCACCGCCGAAGGAAAACTCGCGAATCGCGACCAGGCCATAATGCTCTGTTTCCATATTGGGTGTGGGGGAAAACCTGTTTTGTCTCTGAATTTTCAGATGAAATTCTTCGGTTTTAATACGCACGGTCAGAGGCCATGCGGCATTGCCGGTGGAACTTAAATCCGTGGTGGGAGACACATGAATGGAATTTGCCCAATGCGCGCCAAACAGACCGGTAAGATAGGCATTGAGATTTTCAAACCGCTGGCGATATTGTCCAGTATGATTGTGGTGCAAATTCCGCTCCGGCCAGGATATAAGCGCAAACGCTTTCTGATAGCCTCCGCTTTGGTTGCTGCCCACCAGCTTGAAAAACTTTGTTGCCAAAGCGGTTCGACTGGTTGGATAAGAGTGTATGGGGTTGGGAACCGGACGATGCATAAACCAAAACGCGGCGGAACCAACCACCACTATAACAACAAGCCACAAGGCTGTTTTTCCTGAATTAACGCTTGCCATAAACCACCTCACCACAAATCAGATTCAACCCGGATGGACAGAATTATCCTGTGAATAATTATAACGGGCGGCAACGCCATGGTCACATACCAAATAAAAAACCCACAGGTTTTTAAGCTGCGGGCTTCAGGATTTTTTATTCTTGCATAATGCATGACAAATATGGACTAGTGCCTCATTCCGTCTGATATTACAGGCAATGATGGGTTTAGTCCGATAAGAGGAGTGGTGCTGGCAAGGATGCTGGCGATGTAATTGGTTCTGA
>JAJYPG010000343.1 GCA_021795535.1 Planctomycetota bacterium | reverse complement strand
GCCTTTGACCTATGAAGCGGCACAACTGTTTAATTCTGATCACCCCGATGCCCAGCGACGGGCGATTGCCTATATTTCCACAAAAAAATTTGGGCATGACAAAGCGTATATGAAGGCATATATGCTGGCGACAACAGCGCCGAACCCCATGGTTCGTGGCCAGGCGATGGTGGCATTGGGAACGTCGGGTGATCCATCGGTGGCACCAACACTGGTTACCGGTCTATCGGATCCATCCAGCTTTGTGCGTATGTGCGCGGCAATGGGCTTAACCTATATTAATAATCCGCTGGCAATTACACCGCTGCGTGATCGGTTGGCATCGGACCACAACACGCAAGTACGGGTCTATTGCGCACAGGCCCTTAAGCCGTACCATTCCACACCCGTATTAAAGTCGCTCATTGATGCACTCAATGACCGCAACGTTGCGGTGGTTCAGGCGGCGTGGCAGTCGCTTCATGCGCTGACCGGGCAAAAATTGCCGCAACACCCCGGCCCGTGGCGGAAATGGTTAAAACAGTCGAAACAGACTGGAGTGGCCCTGAAAAATGGGGCGTAAGTGGGGAAATGAGGGCGAAAAATCAAAAACAATACGAAAATAATTGTCGAATGCGTCATTCCCGAACCGGAATAGGGAACAATGGCCGGTTTGATTTGAAGAGTATGACGTGGTGTAAAATTTCGTTCGGGCCACCATTGACAAAGCCTGAAAAATTACTATATTGAAGAGTTTTCCGGATTGTCTGGAAAGCGACCCTTAAGTATTACCGGGATTGGGACTTATGGGTCTGGCGGAATATTGAATTGGAATAGTCCACCCAGCGTAAAGAGCGAATAAAACATGAGCACCGTTGTCACAGCCAAAACAAAATCCAGCCGACCCACCGTGCGTGTTCGCACGTCGGCCAACAAAACCACCCTGGCCCGCGTTGGCCATACCGACAACCGCTGGTTCATTGTGGATGCGACAGATCTGACGCTGGGCCGTCTGGCCAGCGCCATTGCGACGCGTCTGATGGGCAAGCACAAGCCGACCTACACGCCAACCGTGGATGTGGGCGATTTTATTGTGGTGACTAACACGAGCAAAATTAAGGTGACAGGCCGCAAACTCGCGCAGCGCGAATATGATTACTACACCTATTACACCAGTGGACGGCGTGTGAAAACCATGCTGGAAATGACACAGAAACACCCGAATACGCTTTTCCGCATGGCGGTGCGGCGTATGCTTCCCAAAACCACCATGGGTGGTCAGATGCTCCGCAAGCTTAAATGCTACAAGGATGCGGATCATCCGCATGTGGCACAAAAACCCGAAGCTCTGCAACTGAAACTTTAAGATTCTATTGCCCATAATGGACCGGGATCGCTGTTACAGACGGAACAGCCGGATAGGTACGGTAAAATAATTTTCGGCTAAAGAGCCGGTTAAAGAAAAGGTTCAAACCATGACAGAAGCAACCACGGAAACCCTCAACACCGAAGCAGAAGCAGGACGCGCCCGGCACACGGTAAACGTGGGCGGCAAGACCTTCTATCTGGGCACAGGCCGACGGAAAAGCTCGGTGGCTCGCGTGCGTATTGTGGCCGGTCAGGGCGCATTTGTTATCAATGATCGCAAACTCGATCACTTCTTCCGCGAAGCCAAGGATCGCTCCGCGGTAATCGCTCCGCTGACCACGGCCAACGCCGTTGATAAATTCGATATTTTTGTAAATGTGCAGGGTGGCGGTTATTCCGGACAGGCGGGAGCCATTGTTCAGGGACTGGGCCGGGCCTTGACACTTTTTGACGCCACGCTACGTAAGCCACTTCAGGATTCCGGGTTCCTTACCCGCGACAGCCGCATGAAGGAACGTAAGAAGTATGGTCTGCGTGGTGCGCGCAGGGCGTTCCAGTTCAGCAAACGTTAAATTCACTTATGTCGGCGAATTGCGTCCATGGCTGTATGGCTTTTGGGTGCATGTGCCGACGGCTATTGATTATCGCAAAAAGGGGTTCCAAATCTGGAACCCCTTTTTATTTATTGGCCTGAAGGGCGAATGGCGCAGCACCGCGGAGCCGCAACTAAACCACTATTTTCACCACAAAGAGACACAACGACACGATATCCGCACCGTGGAACAGAATCTTGTGGACATTCGGGCACAGCGCATAAAAAAACCGCGATTCCGCAAACCAACTAAAACTTCAAACCCGTAATAAAGTATGATATAAAAAATGGCATTTTGGGCATGTAAAGTTTTGTGTTGACTGCATGTTTCGCGGTCTTTTGGTTTGGATGAAAAGCCATACCGCTGCTTGCCTGAACACCTCCGATTCTTTTCCCCTGCTGGGGACTCATCCAACAAACAGTATGGCAAGTCGGATGGGATAAATCAACAGCATGGTTAATGCTTTTTTTGGCGTGCCAAATTTTATGGAACGGGCGTAAAGTGGCTATTTTTAGTCTGAAATACATGTCAAAAATGCGTTCGACGAACTGGCGAAAGGCGGCTGAGGACAGCCGCGATCCCAGAGGCCCGGAAAAATTGTCACGCCTTTTTTGGGAGGAGAGCTGGCCATAGGCGTCTAAACCATGATGATTTTTTAAACGCCTGTCGTCGTGTGGGGCAGGGAAATCAGAATTTGAGCGTTAGGCATTTCCGGAACATGGTGAAGAAACCCACCGGCTTTCATCAGGTCGCGGTGGCATTGGCCGGATCAATCTCGCGGAGATATCTGAAGCTGTAAATACCGGAGGAATGTGAATCAGACCAGGTGATGCGCAGGGCATAGTTGCCGACCAGTTCCGCGCCCAGTGCGGTGATTGGGCCATCGTAAGTGGTGGATACGACCGGCAGAAGTTGGCGGCCCAGCAGATCGCGTTCACCCTGGCAGCCGGCGCAGGGGCAGAAACGGCGCAGATGGCGAAGCGGATAGCGAGATTCCCGGCCATCGGACCAGGTGATGGACAAGCTTTCGGACTTTTTAAGATTAAGGGCGACCGGTTCAATGGGTGCAGGTGGTTGCGAAGGTTGTGGTAATGGCATGGTCAAACCGGGCCTTTCGGATTCAGGGCTGCGACGGCTAAAAAAGCGGCCTGGGGCGAAGGTTCAGTACAACAACAAA
>JAJYPG010000342.1 GCA_021795535.1 Planctomycetota bacterium | reverse complement strand
CCCCATCGCGGTACTTGAACCCTTTTGTAATCTGGATGACGCCTTGGCCCAGGCCAACGATTCCCGCTTCGGAATTCATGCCGGGCTTTTCACGCACAATGCCCAATCCATTGAGCGTGCGTATGAGGAACTGGAATTCGCCGGGGTGGTCATTAACGATGCCCCCACCACCCGAGCCGATGCCATGCCCTACGGCGGGGTGAAACGTTCCGGCATCGGACGCGAGGGCGTTCGCTTTGCCATGGAACACCTGACGCAACCCAAGGCACTGCTTGTTCGGCGGGATCAGTAAACGCTTTTAACAGGGCGATCGGGAGGGGCCGCAGGCTTCAAGTGTATAAGTTCTTTACTTGGTTGACGACGACCGGTCCCGCAATATCCGTATGGCTAACGCTGCCGTGAGACGAGAATTTTGAGATGGGAGGATCAAAACCGTATTCACCACAACGGCACTACGGTGTTCGTTATTCATTGCGGCTGGAGTCCGAGCGCAGGGGATGGGCAAAACGCCCGTTCTTGCAGGACACCCGTAAGCCTCGATATTTTCCCGCAATCATTACCATCGAACACCCATTGTCCCGATTTCACGGTAGAACCGCAAATTTTGTGAACGTTCCGCCAATCCCTCTGGCTGGACATTTACCAATTATGTGTCATGTCCATGTGCTTGCCAACGTAAAGGATGAATCCGAGCTTACGCGTGAACCGGCCAAGCTTAAATCCCCTGATATTTTGGCTATCAAGGGTCTGGCGCAATTCGAAAAATTCCCCGCCGTCGTGGCGCTGGGAAATCTTATTGAAAATTGGCATATCTCTGATTTTCATATCAGCATGGACAGGCCGGAGCAACCCGCCGGCTACGCGGAACACTTGTCAACCGAGGGTGAAAATCTTGCTCTGGTAACGGAATTTCTGAACAAGCGACATCCTAAAATTTTTGCGGATATTCTTAAGAAGCTCTCCCGCCGGGTTCCGGGTATCAGCAATGTGGAAGCCAAAACAACGGAGGAAGGGCGAGCTCTTCTTCGTTTCAGGGATGGGGCGTTTGAGGATCCATTTCTATCCAGGTTTGTTTCGGATGGAACAATTAAAATGCTCGCCTATCTGATATTGCTGCATGATCCCCAGCCGCATTCGCTTTTATGTGTTGAGGAGCCGGAGAATCAGCTTTATCCCAAACTCCTCCATGAATTGGCGGAAGAATTCCGCCTTTACGCCCGGCGCGGCGGTCAGGTATTTGTTTCCACGCATTCACCTGACTTTCTTAATGCGGCAAAAGTGGATGAAGTTTTCTGGCTGATAAAAAAGGATGGATATACTTCCATCATGCGTGCGGCCGACGATGACCAGATTGTCCAGTACATGGCGGCGGGTGACCAGATGGGCTCCCTGTGGCGTCAGGGCCTGCTGGACGGAGCCGATCCGCAATGACTGCAAACGAATTGGTTCTTTTACTGGAGGAACAATCTGCCGCGGAAATGCTGCGCGGACTGCTCCCTAAAATTCTTCCCGCCGGTGTAACCGTTCGCTATCTGGTTTTTCAAGTTTATTAAGACCATCAAAACGCTTTTTCCTGTATATACCGCACATGACCCCAAGCCGCATCGGGAATGATACTTGGCGTCCTCCAAATAAAAACGGTGTTATTCCGACTTCCCGATGATAATCGGGAGGACTTTTCCGGTCCCGAATCACACCGTTCCTGTCGTCGGAATCTGTCAAAAATGATCAGGCGTAGTATATTTATTTTCCGGTTATTTCCATCACGAACAGGCGGTGGTCGCGGCGGTTTCACCGGCATCCCAGAGCAGGAGTGTTCCGGCGGTGGTGAAAAAAGCCAGGCCGAATGCGGGTACCGCGGTTTGTACAAGACGCGAGCCGTTGGGACGTGGCCGGGCCAGCGGAACCTGACTGCCCAGGGTTTGACCGCCATCCAGACTCAGCACGGTGTAGGTCCAGGTTGCCGGCGATGTTTGCGAACCATCGATACCGCCATCTTTGCGGACTTGTACGGGAAACTCCGCGGGCCATGCGGCTGAAATAAGAACCACCGCCCGCGGCGCAGCTTCTGAGGTGTAACCGACCAGCAAGCCAACATGAAATGAATTCAGCGGCAGCAGATGCGCGACAACGGGCGCGTTTTCCGCCAGGTTTAAGATCAGGGCGTTGGTATTGCCGCTATCGGTCAAACCTTCCGGCATGGTCAGGTTGGTGCCGGGGCTGGTTTGGCAGTTCGGGGAAAAAAGATGGCCGGCATATTTGCCCGAGCCGGTTTCCAGTGCCGTTATTTTTACCAGCAGGCCGCGACCAGGCGATGCGTGGCGCGTGTGGGAAAGGGCCACGCCCGCGCCAGCCACGCGCGAGGCGGTGGTCTGGTCATAGGCAAGCAAACCGCTATTGGTATTGACCTGATCAATAATGCGATTGACCTGACGGGCAATATCCCGCCAGGGTTCGCGATCAGCCGTCCATTGGGAAAGTTGAGTTTGCATGGTTGATCCTGTGGCGTGGAACCGGAATAAAACCGATGAAACCGGTAAAAAACGGACGAAACAATCACAGAATTCCGGGAAAAGCGGTATTAAAATCCGTCTGCTGAAAAACCACAAAGCGCGCCCAGCCATTGCCGCTGGTTTGCGAACCATCGGTCACAATGCTGGTGGCGACGCCCGTTGGAATGGAGCCATCGACATTTTTGAAAACCGCATACTGGTCCCAGGTTTCAGGGTTATAGGCGAAGCTGAAGGTATTGCGATACCAGACGCCATCTTGCGTGGAACCGTTGATCGGCAGGCAAAGCCAGGTGCGCGCTGGAAACCCGCGCCAGGCAAGAGAATTCACTTTGCCCGCATAAGCCAGCGTAAGTGCTTCGGGGTCTGTGGTTTGCAGGAAATGAAAATTGATGGTGGCGTTAAGCACCAGACGGTGCAGGTCGGCCACTTGCGTCTGTGCGTTTCCGCCGACGGGGGTGTAGACGACGGTGGCCAGATTGTTGGAGGCGTCATAATGTCCGGTGGCCTGCACGAGGCCCGCGTTGAAACTTTTAAGATAACTGGACGGGTAAAGGTCCCATTGGTATTCGCACAGCGTGTCAAAGCAGTCAAAACCCTGGCAAAGCGT